>NZ_BAAKJE010000248.1:0-41175 GCF_059704565.1 Massilia sp. NBRC 108631 | reverse complement strand
CACCACGAACTCCTCGCCGCCGAAGCGCGCCACGTAGTCGCTTTCGCGCAGGGCCCCGCTGATGATATTGGCAATCTGCACCAGCACCCGGTCGCCCACCACGTGGCCATAGCGGTCGTTGATGGCCTTGAAGCGGTCCAGGTCTATGCTCATCAGCGACAGCGGCCGGCCTTCACGCCCCAGTTGCACGCGCTGCTTGCCATAAAAAATGTCGAAGCCGCGCCGGTTCAGCACCCCGGTCAGCGGGTCGTGCGTGGAACGGTCTTCCAGGATGCTCTGCAAGCGCCGCATGGCCATCATCAGGAAGGCAATCGCCAGCATCAGCGACATGAAACTGGCCAGCGCCATGAACACGTTCACCAGCGCGCCGTTGCGCAGCACATCGTCGGTGACCGCGTCGGTGCGCAGCGCGATGAACAGGCGCGCCAGCACCGTCAGCGCCTGCAGCGTCACCAGCACGCCGAAGAAGCAATAGGAGAAATGGCGCAGGCCGTGGCGCCACACCAGCCAGCACTGCATTGCGTAGAACACGAAGGCGCCCAGCGAGAACGCGGCGATGCGCGCGCCCAGGTGCGGCTGCAGGTACAGCCACCAGACGGTCAGCACACCGCCCACCAGCCAGACGCCGTGGAACAAACCCCAGCCCGGCCGCCGCGCAAAGAACTCCTGCGTGCCTATCATGGACAGGCCCACGCCCCAGAACAGCAGCATGTTGGCCGCCAGCAGGCCGATCTTGCCGGCCCACCCGTTCAGCGCGAACGACACGCCGGCGCCGACCACGCACAGCAGGCCAAGCGCCCAGCGGTCCAGGCCGCGCACCTCGCCGCGGAAGCTGCGGTGTACCGAGTACATCACCACGCTCATGACGCCGCTCATCACGATCGTCATCAGCAGCAGAGTCCGCAGATCCAATTGCAGCAGCGGCGCCGGCCAGGGGGTCATCAGCGGACCGCGCTAGGCCGGGCTGGTCCGGCGGGCTTCTTGCCGGGAATGTCGGCAGCCACGGCCAGGGTCACTGCGGGCACGCGGTCGCCCTGCAGGCGCACGCTGAAGGTGTGCAGCTCGTCGCGCCGGAAGGCGTGCACCTCGACGGTGGCGCCGACTTTGTAGCGCGACAGCAGCCCATCGAGATTGCCGGGGGTGACGCGCAGGCCGTCGACCGCCACCAGCAAGTCGCCCGCCGACAGGCCGGCCGCATGGGCCGCGCCGCCTTCGTGCACGGCGGACAGCTTGGCGTCCGCGCCATCGCGGCCCAGGTTGGCGTCCAGGCTGGGCTTGGCCGCCTTGCGCTCGTCGCTGTACTTCACGCCGAACGGCGCCAGCATTTTGGCCAGCGGCAGATCTTCCGTGCCGCGCACGTATTTGTCGAAAAACGGTTTCAGCTTGGCGCCGGCCACCTCGTCGCACAGCGCTTCCACTTCGGCCGGCGTCACGCCCTGGCCGCGCGCCTGGTTCTCATAGAAGTCGCGGCCATAGCGCTGCCACAACGCCTGCATCACGTCGTCCAGCGACTTCTTGCCGGCGGTCTTGGTGCGGATGGTCAAATCCAGCGCCATGCACACCAGCGAACCCTTGGTGTAGTAGCTGACGATGGCGTTGGCCGCGTTCTCGTCCTGGCGGTAGTACTTGCCCCAGGCGTCGAAACTGGAATCGGCCACGCTCTGCTTCAGGCGCCCCGCACCGCGCAGCACGCCGCCCACGGTTTTACCCAGCAGCTTGTAGTAGGCCGGCTCGCCGATGATGCCGGCGCGCACCAGCATCAGGTCGTCGTAATAGCTGGTGCCGCCTTCGAACAGCCACAGCAGCGGCGTGTAGCCCTCCGCGTTCAGGTCATACGGCGCGAATGCCGCCGGCTTGATGCGCTTGACGTTCCAGGTGTGGAAGTACTCATGGCTGCACAGGCCGAGGAATTTCAGGTAGCCTTCGCCGATCTCCGCGCCCTTCGGCGTGGCGGCGGTGGGCAGGTCGGCGCGCGCGCAGATCAGCGCGGTGGAGGCACGGTGCTCCAGACCGCCGTAGCCGTCGCCCACGGCCATGGTCATGAAGACGTAGCGGTCCATCGGTGCGCGCCTGGTTTTCGGCTCGAAGAAAGCGATCTGGGTTTCGCAGATGGCTTTCAGGTCGGCGCACAGCCGCGCCATGTCCAGGCCGGGCACGCGGCCGGTGATCACCACGTCATGCGGGATGCCGTGCGCCTTGAAGGTGGCCAGCGCGAAGTCGCCCAGCTCGAACGGATGATCGATCAGCTCATCGTAACTGGCGGCGGCGTAGGTGCCGAAGCCGTAGCGCCTGGCCTTCAGCTCGGGCAGCGAGGTGGCTACGCGCCAGGCCTTCGCTGCTGGATCGGCCGGACGCTGGATGTCCACCACGTGCTGCGCATCCTCCTGGCCGGCCACGCGCAGGAACACGCTGGTGCCGTTGAAGAAGGCGTGGGTGCGGTCCATGTGGGCGGCGCGCACCGACAGGTCCCAGGCGTAGACTTCGTAGACCACGGTCAGCTTGCCCGCCACCGGCGCGGCCTGCCAGGTATGCTTGTCCACCTTGGCCAACCTGACTTCGGCGCCGCCCGATTCCGCCCGAATCCGGACGATGTTGCGCGAAAATTCGCGGATCATGTAGCTGCCAGGTATCCAGGCCGGCAGCGCCAGCAACTGGCCTTCCGGCGCCGGCTGCTCCACGGTCAGCGTTACTTCAAACATATGGCCGGCCAGGTCCTTGCCGACGATGGCGTAGCTGACGCCTGGCTTGTTCTTCGATGCGGTTTTCTTCATGTCTTGTCCTTGGGGGGCAGGTCGGCCGGTGTGTCGATGTCTTGCAGGATGCCGCTGTCGTCCACCTCCAGCTCCGTCACTGCCGAGTGCTTCAAAATGCCGCGCGCGCCCTGGTCGCCCTCCAGCGCCAGCAACTGCGGCAGGTAGTGGCGGCTTAACCCGACGGGGTTGCCGCGCTGGCCCCGGTACATGGGCGCGGCGATGCCTGCGCCTTGCTCCAGGGCGGTTTTCAGTGATTGTATTGTAGATGGCCGCACGTGGGGCATATCGCCGAGCGCGACGATCCATCCCTGTGCGTCGGGGAAGGCCTTGTCCGCATGCGCAACCGCGTGCGACAGCGAGGCGGCCATGCCGGTGTCGGCTTGCGGGCAGATAGTAACTTCGCAGCCCAGCGCCAGCAGCCGGGCCGCCACGGGGTCGCCGCCGGCGGCATCGCTGGGCCGCACCACGGCCACCACGCGCGGCAGCGCGGCCAGCATGTGGCGCGCGCTGCGCACCACCACGGGCTCATCGCCGAGCGACTGCAGCAGCTTGTTGCGCTGGCCGGAAGGGTCGAAACGCTTGCCCCTCCCGGCCGCCAGCAGAATGCCGCAGATCCCCACCTGGCCGCCCACGTTGCGGCGAGCGCCGGCCAGGCTCAGGCCTTGGCCGTCTTGGCCAGGTCGAACGGCAGCTTGCGCAGCCGCTTGCCGGTGAGCTTGAAGATGGCGTTGGCGTAGGCCGGCGCCAGCGGCGGGAAGCCCGGCTCGCCCATGCCGGTCGGCGCATCGGTCGACGGCACGATGTGCACGTCCACCACCGGCATGTCCGGCATGCGCGCCACCACGTAGTCGCCGAAGTTCTGCTGTTCCACCACGCCGTCCTTCAGCGTGATGGCGGCGCCCGGCAGCGTGGTGCCGACCGCCATCAGCACGGCGCCCTGCACCTGCGCTTCGATGGTCATGGGGTTGACCGCCGTGTTGCAATGCACGCCGGCGGTAACCGTGTGCAGATGCGGCACACCGTCCTTGACCGATGCGGTCACCACGTAGGCGACCACGGTGCCGAACGATTCATGCACCGCTACGCCCCAGGCCTGGCCTTTCGGCAGGGCCTTCTTGCCGTAGCCGGACTTGGCCACCGCCAGGTCCAGCGCGGCGTGATGACGCGCGTGCTTGGCGTCGATCACCTGCTTGCGGTAGGCCACCGGGTCCATCCTGGCGGCGTGCGCGGCCTCGTCGATCAGCGTTTCCATCACGAAGGCGGTGTGGGTCGACCCCACGGAGCGCCACCAAAGCACCGGCACGTTGGCCTTGGCGTTGTGCACCGACAGGTTCATTGGCAGGTCGTACGGTTCGCCCATGCCTTCGATCATGGTGGCGTCCACGCCGTCCTTCACCATCATCGGCTCGAAGGGCGAGCCGGTGATGATGGATTGGCCCACGATGCTGTGGTTCCACGCCAGCAGCTTGCCCTTGGCGTCGAAGCCCAGTTCCGCGCGGTGCACGTGAGCAGGGCGGTAGTAGCCGCCGCGGATGTCGTCCTCGCGGCTCCAGATGATCTTCAGCGGGCCGGACTTGCCGGCCGCCTTGTACGCCAGCGCCACATTGGCCGCTTCCACCAGGTAGTCCGAGCTTGGCACGGCGCGGCGGCCGAAACCGCCACCGGCCATCATGGTGTGCAGCGTTACCTGCTCAGGCTTCAAGCCCGCCGTGCGGGCGATGGCCGCCTGGTCCAGTGTCTGGAACTGCGAACCGGCCCACACTTCGCAGCGGTCCGCCTTCAGGTCGATCACGCAGTTCAGCGGTTCCATCGGCGCGTGCGCCAGGTAAGGGAACTCGTAGACGGCGGTCAGTTTCTTCGGCGCCTTGGCCAGCTTCGACATGTCGGCCTTCTTCACCGGCAGGCCGGGCTTCTGCGCCAGCGCCTTGTACTCGGCCATCTGCCTGGCGGTGCTCACTTTCTCAACCGCGCTGGTATCCCATTCCAGCACCAGCGCTTCGCGCGCCTGCTTGGCGGGCCAGTAACCCTTGGCGAACACCGCCACGCCACGTCCGCCACGGTCGGTAGCCACTTCCAGCACGTCGATCACGCCCGGGATGGCCTTGGCCTTGCTGGCGTCCAGCTTGGCCACCTTGGCGCCGAACACCGGCGGGCGCGCCACCACGGCAACGATGGTGCCTTCCGGCTTGAAGTCCATGCCGAACTGCTGCTTGCCGGTCGATTTATCCTGCGCGTCCAGGCGCTTGACCGGCTGGCCGATGATGACGAAGTCTTTCGGGTCTTTCAGCTTGACGGTGGCCGGTACCGGCTGCTTCATGGCAGCGTCGGCGAAGGCGCCGTACTTGGCCTGCTGGCCGGCGGGACCGATCAGCATCCCTTTCGACGTGCGCACCTGGTCCGGGCTGACCTTCCACTCGGCAGCGGCAGCGGCCACCAGCATGGCGCGCGCCTTGGCGCCGATTTCGCGGTACTGCACGTAGGAGTGGGCGATCGAGCCCGAGCCGCCGGTGATCTGGATGCCGAAAGCGGGATCCTTGTACTGCTCGCCCGCGTCGGCCAGTTCGCCGCGCATTTGCGCCCAGTCCGCGTCAAGCTCCTCGGCGATCAGCATCGGCAGCGAGGTCTGCACGCCCTGGCCGAACTCCAGGCGGTTCACCTGTACCGTGACGGTATTGTCCGGCGCGATGCGCAGGAAGGCGTTCGGCTCATAGACTTTGGCAGGCGCCGCAGCGTCGGCCGCGCGCGCCATCTTGTTGCCGCCGCTGACGAAGAAACCCAGCACCAGGCCGCTGCCGGCGACCGCCCCCGCCTTCATGAACGACCGGCGCGACACGCCGCCTTGCGGCGCGGCAGGCGCCACGGCTGCTACCGCTGCCGCGCTGACATCCGCCATCGCGGTCCCTTGATTCAACCATTCTTTGCGCATGGCGTTCTCCTCAGGCGATGGTTTTTGCAGCGTCTTTGATGGCGGCGCGGATGCGCTGATAGGTGCCGCATCGGCAGATGTTGCCCGCCATGGCGCTATCGATATCGGCATCGCTCGGCGCCTTGTTGGTGCGCAGCAGCGCCGTCGCGCTCATCACCTGGCCGCTTTGACAGTAACCGCATTGCGGCACGTCGTGCTTGACCCAGGCGGCTTGCACCGCCTTGCCCACCGCATCGCCCTCCATCGCCTCGATGGTGGTGATCTTCTGCCCCGCCACCGCCGAAATCGGTGTGATGCAGGCGCGCGTCGGATTGCCGTCGATATGGATGGTGCAGGCGCCGCACAGCGCCATCCCGCAGCCGAACTTGGTGCCGGTCATGTTCAGGTTGTCGCGCAGGGCCCACAGTACCGGGGTGGACGGATCCGCGTCTACCTGCACGTCCTTGCCATTGACATTCAAAGTGATCATCTTCCGCGCTCCTTACTGTTTAATAGAGGACAACTTGGATTCCAGCGTCTTGATGTCGATGGCGCCCGGTACGCGGCTGCCATCGGCAAAGAAGATATTCGGCGTGCCGTTGATGCGCAGCTTCTGGCCCAGCGCCAGCACCTTTTCGTTCGGCGTGTTGCAACCGGCCGGCGCGGCCGGCGCCGCTTTACCGGACAGCATCCAGTCGTCCCAGGCCTTGTTGCGGTCGGCCGAGCACCAGATGTTCTTCGATTTGGTAAAAGAATCCTCCGACAGGATGTTGTACATGAAGGTGTAGATGGTGACGTTGTCCACATCCTTCAGCGCCTGCTGGCGGAAGCGCTTGCAGTAGCCGCAGTTCGGATCTTCGAACACCGCCATCACGCGCTTGCCGTTGCCCTTCACGGTTTTCAGCGCCATTTCCAGCGGCAGGTCGGAGAACTTGATCTTGTTGATGTCGTCGATGCGGGCCTGGGTCAGGTCTTCGGACGTCTTCAGATTGAACACGTGGCCGACGATCAGGTAGCTGGCGGTCTTGTCGGTGTAGCGGATTTCGTCGCCGATGCGCACTTCGTACAGGCCGGCGTACGGCGTCTCTTTGACCGAATCGACTTTGACGTTATTGCCCAGGCGGGGCTCGATGGCTTTCTTGATGCTGGCTTCGGTCGGGTTTTCGGCGCCGACGCAGGATGCCATGAAGGCGGAGGCGAACAATAGTACGGTCTTGCTGAATTTCATAAAAGCTCCGGTGATCACTTACCAAGTGCGTGGGAAATCAGCCGGCGCTTCAAGCCCGGCAATTTGTCCAGCAAGTTTAATCCCAAATTGCGCACCACGCGCAAAGGCTCGAGATCGGTCCCGAATAAACGGTCCAGGCCATCGGTGGCCAGCTGCATCAGCAGCACATCCTCCTTGCGCGCGCGGCCATAACGCGCCAGCACCCGCTCGTCGCCCATGCCGCGGTGCGGCTCGCGCTCGTTGACGATGCGCACCAGCTGCTCCACGTCCGCAAAGCCCAGGTTCATGCCGTGGCCGGCCAGCGGGTGCACCACATGCGCCGCGTCGCCCACCAGCGCCACGCGCTGCGCCACCATGGCGTGCGGGCGCATCAGGCGCAGCGGGAAGCCGCGCACCATCTCCGGCTGCACCGGCGTGAGCTTGCCCAGCTTTTCCTGCGCGTAGACCGCCAGCCGTTCGGCCAGGCGCTGGGCGCCCTCCTCGCGCAGCCGGTCCGCCAGCGCTTCCGGCGCCGACCACACCAGCGACACGAGATTGCCCGGCAGCGGCAGCAGCGCCACGATGCCGTCGGCGCCGGTGAACCATTGCTGGGCCGCGCCGTGGTGCGGATGCTCGCAATGGAAGTTGGCCACGATGGCGTGCTGGCCGTAGGAGCGGTAATCCATGCCGATGTCGCACTGGCCGCGCACCCACGATTCGGCGCCGTCCGCGCCCACCACCAGCTCGGCGCGCACGGCCGAACCGTCCTCCAGCAGCACGGCGACGTCGTCGGCGCCGCGCAGCAGGCCGATGGCGCGGCCGCTGACGGTGGTGACGTTGCTGGCGAAGCGCAGCGCCGCGTCCAGGGCCTGGTTCAGGTTGCGGTCTTCGACTATCCAGGCCAGCGTGCCGGTATGAGCGCCGTAGGCGTCGAACGCCAGGCCGCCGGGCTGGCCGCCGTCGCCGTTGACCAGCATGGCGTCCACCGGCGCCACGCGCGCGGCATCAAGCGCGCCCCACACCTTCAAGGACGACAGCAGATTGTTCGCGGTGTGGTTCAGTGCATAGACGCGCACGTCCCAGCTGGCCTGCACGGCCGGGCTGGACGAAACGGGAGGGGATGGAGGGCAGAGCAAGGTGACGCTCTGCCCGGCCTGGGCAAATCCGAGCGCCGCCGTCTTGGCGATGGCGCCATTGCCAACAATGCAAATATCGCTTTGAACGACGCGCTGCAAAGCGGGGGAGGATGGATTATTCATCCAGCCATTATAGCGGCGGCGGCTGGCGCGCGGGCAGCGCCGCCGCCGGCGGGCAGAAGCCTAGTCCCACTGCGGCGCCAGGCCGTCAGGATTGGCGATGCGCTCGTTGCGCTCCAGCGCGGCGATGGCCGCCATGTCGTCGCCAGTCAGCACCAGCCCGCGCGCCGCCAGATTGCTTTGCAGGTTGGCGCGGCTGGTCGACGACGGGATTACCGCGAAGCCCTGCTGCAGCAACCAGGCCAGCGCCACCTGCGCCGGGGTGGCGTTGTGGCGGCGTGCGATCTGCACCATTACCGGCTCCTGCATCACCTTGCCGTAAGCCAGCGGCATGTAAGCGGTCAGGTGGATGCCCTGGCTGCGGGCGTACTCCACCACCTTGCGGTTTTGCAGGAAGGGATGAATTTCGATCTGCTGGGTGGCGATCTGCTGCGCGCCGACCGCGGCCACGGCCTGCTGCAAATGCGCGACGGTGAAGTTGGACACGCCGATCTGCTTCGACAGCCCCTGCTCCCTGGCCTCCGCCAGCGCCGCCATGTATTCGGCCACCGGCACCGCGTCGCCCGGCGACGGCCAGTGGATCAGCGCCAGGTCCAGTTGCTCCAGGCGCAGCTTGCGCAGGCTTTCCTTCAGGCTGGGAATCAGCTTGCCGCCGTCCAGGCTCTCGGTCCAGACCTTGGTGGTGACGAACAGTTCGGCGCGCGGTACGCCGCTGTCGGCCATGGCCTGGCCAACTTCGGCCTCGTTGCCGTAGATCTGCGCGGTATCGATATGGCGGTAGCCAAGCTCCAGGCCATTGCGTACCGAATCGATAACGACCTGGCCTTGCAGCCGGAAGGTGCCGAGGCCGATTGCCGGGATGGTGCTGTGGTTCATGGGGTTTTCCTTGTTCAGATGATGGCTACACTATGCCCTCACCCTTTGTTGAGAAAAACCCCGCAAACCTCAAATTATATTTGCCTCCAGCGCAAATAACTCAATCCAGCGTAATGCGCAGCACCTGCCCGCCATCCGGGAAACTGCCCGCCACCGGCCCCGGCACAATGCCGAAATTGGTGACATACGCCGCGCCGTCCGGCCCTATCGTCAAGCCGCCCGGGTAATACAAGTCCTGGTAGATGACGGTCTGGCTGCCGTCCGCATTCACCCGGATCAGGCGCCCCGGCGGCAGCAGCGGCGGCCCGCCTGCGCCGGCCAGTCCACTGCCCACCTGCAGCACGTAGAGACGATGGCTGGCGTCGAACGCCAGGCCGATGATGTTGGTGAAGCCGCTGGCGAACACCTCCGGCGTTCCGCCGTGCGGCGACACGCGGTACACATTGGCGGCGCCGGCCGGGAACGGGAAGCCGGTCAACTGGCCGGCGTACAGCCAGCCGTCGCGGCCGTCGATCACGCTGGTGGGCACGGCCTGCATGGGAATGGTGGCGCCCGCCGGCAAGCCGATGAACGGCGGCGCCGGCACCGGCCGCGCCTCGAATTTGGCCAGCGTGGTGATCTTGCCGTTGGCCGCCACCGAGAACAGCGCATTGGCGCCGGCGTCGGCCACGATGTGCTGCTGGCCCAGCGCGGCCACCGCATAAGGATTGCTGTCGGTGCCGCCGCTGACAGGATTGTTGGCCGCCTCGAACGCGGCAATGTCGGCTGACACCTTCCAGTTGCCGGTGGCGCCGACCTGCAGCACCTGCCCCAGCAAGTTGGCCTTGGCGCCCAAGCCCGCTCGGGCGGACGCGTCGGCGGCCAGTCCCATCGCCAGGCGCCCATTGCCCGCGCCCGTGAACACAATGCCCTGCGCCCCCAGCGCGCCAAAGCCGCCCGGCGCCGCCATCGACGGCAAGCCGCTGATCACTTGCACCGGCGCCGCCTTGCCGGTCGGGTCCACCCGCGTCAGCGCGCCGGTCTCGCCATAGCAGGCGCTGCGCGAATCGGCCAGTACGATGCATTTGCCGTCGCCGCCCCGCCCGGCCTCGGTCACAAACAACTGGCCATTGGGGGCGAACGCCAGGCCGCGCGGGTTGCTCAAGCCCTTGGCGATCACTTCAACTTGGGGCGCCGCCAGTGCCGGCGGTGCGGCGGCAGCAAAGGCGGCGGAAACGATGGCGCTGGCGAAAGTGCGGCGTATACCTTTCATGACTAGCTCCTCTTGGCGGACTGGACTTCGGGATTGATAGTGTCAAAATTGCAAAATCCAGTTTAGCCCGGCAGTTCGCTAAGTCAAGAACGGCTGCAGCCACGCCGGAATGCCAACGCCTGCGCACGCCTATCCCGCCATTTTCAAAAAAGCTCCTTGCATACCCGAAATGATCTGCTATAATTCTGCTCCTTGGCCTGGTAGCTCAGTTGGTAGAGCAGAGGATTGAAAATCCTTGTGTCGGTGGTTCGATTCCGCCCCGGGCCACCAAGAACAGTGTCAAACAAGAAAAGCCAACCCACGCAGGTTGGCTTTTTCGTTTCCGAAGTTGCAGCGTCAGCCAGTCAAACTCATTCCTTCTTCTCCCTGAATTCGCCATCGATCACCTTGTCGTCAGTGCTGTTGCGAGGGTGCTGGCCGGTAAATTTGAGGACTGACGATAAGATCCGATCAAAAACAGCTCGCCTCAACCAGGGGTAGCCGAGAAGAAATGCGGCAACGAAAGCTGTGAACAATGCGGGCACGGATTCGCCTTTCGACAGAAAGTTCACCAGGCACACTGCGAGCATGCCGACCACGAGCGGCCGGCGGAGCGGTTTAGGCAACAGGCCAACCATGCGCGGCTTACCTTTGCTTATCCAGGGAAATCTTGCGAACAAAACGCCAAGAAGCAGGCCTGCGATCACCCGCCCCGTGCCGAGATAATCGGCCAACACGCCGACGACAAGGAGACCGGTGTAGCTAATCGTGCCCGCCAAGACCGCGAGCACGAATAAAGCAACAGCGATCGCTAGCTTTGGCGCGCGTATCGCCGCTGCGACTATGAAACGTAGGATTTGGATTCTCCTGCAAATGGCGCCACAAGGCTGCTGGAAATTCTAACAGGACCCGCCCGTGTCCGGGCTTTCATTCAGCGAACGTGAAAGCAAGAAACGGAGTTTCCACGTTGTCCTCCCTGTGTACCCTGTCGCTATGGACATAAAGCCGGGATGTGTCCGGGTAGCGCGAGCCGGCGTCATATTGAGGGAGAATACATGGGCATTCTGGCAGGTAAGACCGCCATCATCACTGGCGCCAGCTCCGGCATCGGCTGCGAGACGGCGAAGCTGTTCGCAAGTGAAGGCGCCAGCGTCGTCCTGGTCGCCCGCCGAAGCGAACAGCTCCACTCGCTGGTGGACGGGATAGTCGCTGCGGGCGGCAAGGCGTTAGCCCTGGTGGGCGACGTCAAGGACGAGTACGTCGCCAAAAGAGGCGTTGAGCTTGCAATCGAGCATTTCGGCGGACTGGATATCGCCTTCAATAACGCGGGTACGCTGGGCGCGACAGGCGATCTCGCCGCCATGCGCGCCGAGGACTGGCGCGACACCATCGACACCAACTTGAGCAGCGCCTTTTTCGGAGCAAAGTACCAGGTTCCCGCGATGCTCAAGCGTGGCAAGGCATCGCTCATCTTCACCTCGTCTTTTGTCGGGTACACCATCGGCATGCCGGGCATGCTCGCTTATAGCGCCAGCAAGGCTGGCCTGGTGGGATTGGCGCGCACGCTGGCAGTCGAATACGGCGGGCGCGGCCTCAGGGTCAATGCCCTGATGCCCGGCGGAACGGATACCGAAATGGGACACGCCGCTGCAGCCAGCCCGGAGGCACTGGCTTTCGTTGAGAACCTCCACGTGATGAAACGTCTCGCTCAGCCGCTTGAGATCGCCAAGGCGGTGCTGTTTCTGGCTTCGGACGCGTCCAGTTTTGTAACCGGCGCCACCCTGTTCGCCGACGGTGGCGTTTCCATGTCAAAAACCTGAGCTGCGGCCAGGCGTGAAGCCGCGCGACTTTTTTCTTATTACCCCATGTAACAAGTGAAGTAAGTCTGGGTGCATTTACGGCTTCCGGCGCGTGCAATACGCTGTCGTTATCCGAGGGCAAGCTGCCCTTTCACTCAGGAGTTGAACATGAAAAAAACCCTTATCGCCGGCCTGCTGGCTGCCGCCGCCAATTTTGCCAGTGCCGGCACCGTGCTGGTGGTGGTGTCCGACCAGGACAGGCTGGACCTGAAGGACGGCAAAGTCATGCAGACCGGCTTTTTCCTCAACGAGTTGATGGAGCCGGTGCAGGCGTTCATCGCCGCCGGCCACACGGTGGTGTTCGCCACGCCCAGCGGCAAGGCGCCGTCCGCCGACCAGAAATCGGATGACGTGACCTTCTGGGGCGGCAATGAACAAGCGCGCCAGGAAAGCAAGGCGCTGCTGGCGACGCTCAAACTGACAGCCAAGACCGGCTCCCCCGCCATCAGCCTGGCGCAGGTGAAACAAGCCGGCTACGACAAATTCGACGCCGTGTTCGTTCCCGGCGGCCATATACCGATGCAGGATCTGCTGAAGAACAAGGACCTGGGCGAACTGCTCACCAGCTTCCACAACCATGGCAAAGTTACCGGCCTGACCTGCCACGGCACCATCGCCCTGCTGTCGGCCATCCCGGATGCGCGCGGCTACGTGGGCAAGCTGGAAGCGGGCCAGCGTCCGCAGCCTGCGCAGTGGATTTACAAGGGCTACAAGATGACGGCCTTCACCAATGAAGAGGAAGAGCAGGCCAAGGGCTTCCTGAACGGCGGCCAGATGAAGCTGTTCCCCCAGGATGGCCTGCTTGCCGCTGGCGCCAACTTCGTCGAAGCCAAGGCGTGGAGCGAAAACGTCGTCGAAGACCGTGAGCTGATCTCCGGCCAGAATCCGCAGTCAGCCAAGGCGGTTGCTCTGGCCATGCTGAAAAAGCTGCACTGATCCCCACGGCGAGGCCGCGCCGGATGGGCAGCCCAGGCTGCCCGCCCGTCCGCTGCCGCTTACTCGCCGCGTTCCAGCGCCTGCAGCGCCTGCTTTGCCATGGCGCGCGCACCCTCGTAGGACTTGACCGCCGCGATGAATCTGCCGTTGTGGCAAAAACCCGCGTCCGGCACGCCGGTGACCGCCGCGAGTTCGGCGTCGCGCAGGCCCGCCCATGACTCGGGCAGATCTGCCCGCGCCTTGAAACTCTCCGGGCTGACCGGCACGGTGTGCAGCATGTAGCGCTGCTCGGCAGGGCTGTGGCTGATGACGAACAGCACCTTGGGCATTTCCTTGCGCACCACCTGGGTCCATGGCAGCGCGCTGTTTTGCAGCAGCAGGATCTGGCCGTCCTCCAGTATTTCCCCTTGCCGTACTTGCTCCACCGCCAGCAAGGCGCCGACGCGGTATTTCACTGCGTTGATCATGACGTCGGTCAGCAGGGCCATCGCCTTGCGGAACTGCTCCAGGCGGTAGGCGTCGGCGGCCCCGCCATAGCCCAGCCTTTCCTCGTCGAGCCAGTTGGGATTGAAGCCCGAAACCACCGCCGACAGTCCATAGCCTCCGGGCGCATTCTTCGCGGCCCCCACGTCCGACAGATCCAGGTATTGCACGATGTCGGCATCGATGGCGTAGGCCATTTCACGCGCCTTGTCATCGGCCAGCTGCTGCCCGGTGTGTGCGGCGGCCAGGGCGCTGACGCAGCGCGTGCCGTATTCCCGCCAGACCAGCCCCGCGCTCGCATAGGGCACGCCGGTCTGCCTGGTCGCGTTGAAGCCTTTCTGATGGTGGTCGAAACGGCCGCTGGCAGGGTCCCAGATGCCGCCGACATCGACCGCGAAGTCGGCCGCCTCGACAGCCGCCGCATCGCGTGTCCGGACGATTTCGTTATCGGGAAATAAGATGTTCAGTACCGCGACCGCCCATGCGTCGTCCGCATGAAATTTGCCGCTGTGAGTCACGATGACCATGGGAATGTCCAATTGCAGATGAAATTGGCACGATCATACCCGCATTGGAGTCCGGGCCCTGCCGGTTTCCTATGCGCCGGCGCTGGCGACCAGCCCGCGCAGAAATACCAGGATCATGCGCCCCGACGGATCGGGCCGCTTGCCCGTGCCCTGCAGCGCCAGGCCATGCGTCAGCGCCATGAAGGCTGCCGCCAGTTCTTCCGGGTCGGCCGGCGGGGTGCGGCCCAGCGTGGCGAACAGCTTGCCGATCACGCGGCCGAGCCTGGCCCGGTGCGCGTCCCACACGGTCTGGTACCTGGCCGCGAACGCCGGGCTGCGCTTGGCGTGCAGCTGCAGCTCGATTGACAGCATGGACCAGCTGGCATCGCGATTGAGGGTCGCCGCCCAGCGCTCCAATTCCGCGAAGATCTGCTCAGGCATGCGCCCGTCGCTGTCCATGACGCTGGCAAGCTGGGCCCCCTCCGCCTCCATATGTCCTCGCAGCAGTTCCAGCAGCACCTCCTCCTTGCTGGCGAAGTTCGAGTAGAACGCCCCCTGCGAGTAGCCGGCCCGCTCCGCGATATCGCGGATGGACGTGCCGCCATAGCCGTGCGCGACGAACAGCTGCTGCGCGGTGTCGATCAGGCGGGTGCGGGTCTGGGCCTGGCTTTCTTCGCGGCTTAGCCGCTTTCTGGGTGGAGATTCGCTCATGGCCGTAAAGATATCACACGAACTTCGGATAGCGCCAATTCAGATATCAGTTGACATTTCAATGCCGCATCGCCAAACTGGATTTCATTCGAACTTTGAAATTCAACCATCATGCAAAATCCAAATCCATTGAAGTCCGCATTCGTCACCGGCGCCACCGGCCTGCTCGGCAACAACCTGGTGCGCGAACTGGTCCTGCGCGGCGTTGCCGTGCGCGCGCTGGTACGCTCGCTGGACAAGGGCCGCCAGCAATTCGACGGCCTGGCGGGCGTGGAACTGGTGCCGGGCGACATGGCGGACGTGGGCGGCTTCGCCGCCAGGCTGCAAGGCTGCGACGCGGTGTTCCACACGGCGGCCTTCTTCCGCGACAACTACAAGGGCGGCAGCCACCGGGAGGCGCTTGAACGCATCAATGTGGACGGCACCGCGACGCTGATCGCGCAGGCCTACCGCGCCGGCGTCCGGCGTTTTGTCCAGACCTCGTCGATAGGCGTGCTCAACGGCGAACCCGGCGTGCCCATCGACGAAACCTGCTTGCGCGAGCTGGGCGACGCCGACGACTATTACCGCAGCAAAATACTGGCAGACCAGGCCGTGCTGCGCTTCCTGGCGCGCCACCCGGACATGCATGCCAGCCTGGTGCTGCCCGGCTGGATGTGGGGGCCGGCCGATATCGGCCCCACGTCGTCCGGACAGTTCGTCAACGACGTGGTGCTGGGCAAGCTGCCGGGGCTGGTGCCGGGCAGCTTTTCCGTGGTCGATGCGCGCGACGTGGCGCAGGCGCACATCGCGGCAGCGCTGCAAGGGAAACGCGGCGAGCGCTATCTGGCGGCGGGGCGCCACATGACCATGCGCCAGCTGGTGCCCTTGCTGGGCAAGGTCGCGAACGTCAAGACGCCCACGCGCCGCTTGCCTGTGCCGCTGCTGTACGTGCTGGCGGCGGCGCAGGAAGTCTATGCGCGCCTGACCGGCCGGCCCATCCTGCTCAGCCTGGCCACGGTGCGGCTGATGGTGAAAGAAGCCGGGCGCACCCACTTCGATCACGCCAAGAGCGAACGCGAACTGGCACTGAAATTCCGTCCACTGGAACAGACCGTCGCCGATACGGTCGGCTGGTACCGCAGCCGGAACTGGTTCTGAAAAGCGGCTCGCGCCTGCTGGGATAGGCGTACAATCGACTGCACCTTTCCCCCTTGCCGGAGCCTGTGATGCGTACACCTGTCCCCCGCGGTCTGTTGTCTGCCCTGTTCTTCTCGCTCGCGGCGCTCATGCCCTGCCACGCAGCGGCGGGCAAACCCTATGATTATGCGGTGGTGGGCGACCCGGCCAACGTGACGCGGCCGGCGCCGGCCCTGCCTGCCCTGGTGCTGATGGGCGGCGGGCCGGACGTGGACGACGCCTTCAAATGGATGATACGCAAGTCCGGCGGCGGCAATTTCGTCATCCTGCGCTCGCGCGGCACGGACGCCTACAATCCCTATGTGTATGCGATGGGCGGCGTGACTTCGGTGGAAACCATCACCATCGCCAGCCGCGACGCCGCCAGCGATCCTTTCGTGATCGCGCGCATCCAGGGCGCCGAGGCGCTGTTCATCGCCGGCGGCGACCAGAGCGACTACGTCAAATTCTGGAAAGGCACGCCGGTGCAGACGGCCATCGAGGCGCTGGCCGCCAGGAACATCCCCATCGGCGGCACCAGCGCCGGCATGGCGGTCATGAGCAAGTTCGCGTTCACCGCGCTGAACGGCACCATCACCTCGCCATCGGCGCTGGCCAATCCGTACGACAAGACCATCACCCTGGGCCGCGATTTCCTGTCCCTGCCCGACATGGGCGGCCTGGTCGCCGATCCGCACCTGGAAGCGCGCGACCGCATGGGGCGCCTGATCACCTTCATGGCGCGCATCGTGAACGACGGCTGGAGCGGCAGCGTGCATGGCGTGGGGGTGGACGTCGAGACCGCGCTGCTGATCGAGGGCGGCCAGGCCACGCGCGTGGGGGCCGGCTCGGTCTATTTCCTGCGCACCGTGGGCCTGCCGGAAGTCTGCAAGCCCAAAACGCCGCTGACCTACCGCAACGTCACCACCCAGCGCCTGTCCGGCGGCGGCGCTTTCGACATGCGCAACTGGGCCAGTTACGACGGCGGCACGGTCAACTACAGCATCTCCGCAGTCAACGGCGTACTCAGCTCCACCCAGGCCGGCGGCGCGATCTATTAGGCGCCCGCGCGGCGGACGGGAGGCGGGGCCGGTGGTAACATGACTGGATGACAATACTTAAATCCGCACTCGCCGTCCTGCTGCTGCCTTCCCTGGCCTTCGCCAACGACGGCATCGGCGGCGTCAGCGCCGGCGGCATCGTGTTCCGCAAGACCGACGCCATCGCCATGAAGAAGGAAGTCCTCAACGTCAGCCATGAACTGATCAGCGTGGACTATGAGTTCGTCAACGAATCCCCGGCGGATGTGGAGGAAACCATCATCTTCCCGCTGCCCGCCTACCCCGCCTCCGAGCAACCCAGCGACACCTATTTCGGCCGTCCGGGCGGGTTCACCATCGAGGTGGACGGCAAGCCGGTGGGTTACCGCACCGTGGTGCAAGCCGCGCTGGACGGCGCCGACGTGACGGCCCAGCTCAGGAAGCTGGGCCTGAGCGACGCGCAGATCGCCTTCCACCCCAGCTTCGCGCCGGACACGCAAGTGGCGCCGTTCACCGCGCAGCAGCGCCAGCAGCTGGTCAGGCTGAAACTGATAGGTGAAGGGGCGGCCGGTTCCATCGGGCCGGTGTGGGACATCCAGGTCAACTACGTGTGGAAGCAGAAGTTCCCGGCCAACAAGGTAGTGCGCGTGCACCACGCATACCGGCCCTTCGTCTCGGCCGGGCCGGGCGAGTCGGGCATGGACGACGACACCGCGCGCCGCTATTGCGCCGACGCGGCCTTCCTCAAATCGTGGAAAAAACTGGCGGCGCGCAACGGCGATCCGGGCGGCAGCTATCTGAACGCCGCCAAGGTGTCCTACATCCTCAAGACCGCCAATACCTGGAAGAACGGCATCGAAGACTTCACGCTCAACGTCGTCAAGAGCCATCCGTCCGAACTGGTCAGCCTGTGCTTCCCCGGCACGTTCAAGAAAACAGACGCGAAGACTTACCAGGTCCGCCTGCGCAACTTCAAGCCGGCGCAAGACCTGGAAGTCTACTTCGGCAATGTCGAGGGCGGCGCCGGCAGCGGCGGCGAAATGCCGGTACCGGCGAAATAACTAGCTCTCAGGCGGCCTGCGCCCTGGCCAGGCGCACCATGCGCCAGATGGTGACGATGTTGACGGCCGCCACCACCACCTCCAGCGCGCTGCCGCCCACCGATCCGGCGATCACGTTGTTGGCGATCCAGAGCCCTGTCCCGCACAGCATCACCAGGCGCATGGCCACGCCCTGCAGCTGGAACAGCGCATAGGTGCCGAGGCAGGACGCGGCCAGCGGCAGCCAGTCGCTGGCCTGCTTGGCCAGCGCCAGCCCCAGCGCCAGGTTGGCCGCGATCACCGCCGCCGCCACCCATTTGGAACGGGTACGCAGCGCCAGCAGGGAGCGCAGCAAGGACATGCTGGAACTGGCCACCGCCGTGGAGTTGCCGAGCAGGGCGAAGTGCAGCACGTACGCCAGGCACTCGCCCGCCATGAACAGCTTGAAACGGCGGTCGTCGGTCTGCATGAAGGAGCCGACGCCCAGCACAAAAGCCACATAGCCGACGTACTGGGCCGGCGAGAACCAGTCGATCGTCACGATGCCGCCTTGCCTTTACGCTCTTCGACCCACTGCTCCACGATGCCGGCCAGCACGTCCATCGGCACCGAACCGGCGCGCAGCACCACGTCGTGGAAGCCCGGCAGGGTGAAGCGCGGGCCCAGCGCACTGCGCGCCTGCTCGCGCAGTGCCAGGATGCGCAGCATGCCGAGCAGGTAGGAGCAGGCCTGGCCGGGATTGGCCACGTAGCGGTCCACTTCGGAAGCCGGCATGCCGTAGTCGATGGCTTGCTGGCGCGTCCAGCCCTTGGTGTGCAGGCCGGTGTCGACCACCAGCCGGCGCGCGCGGAACAGCTGTTCTGCCAGCCCGCCCAGCATGCCCACCGTGTCGCCGTCGTACCAGCCCTGCTCCATGGCCAGCTGTTCAACGTACAAGGCCCAGCCTTCGCTGTTGGCGCTGCCGCCGCTGAAGATGCGGCGCGCGCGGTACTTCGGCAGGTCCGTCATCTCCTGCTGCAGCGCGATCTGGAAGTGATGGCCCGGCACGCCCTCGTGGTAAGACAGCGTACGCATCACCACCATCTCGTATTCCGGGCCGGGCAGCGGCATCCAGAACACGCCGGGGCGGCTGCCGTCCGGCGCCGGGGCGCTGTAGCGCGCCGAGCCGGTCGCTTCGGTCAGCGCCGGTTCGCGCCGCACTTCGATCGGCGCGCGCGGCTTCAGGTTAAACAGGCTTGCGCTGCGCTGCTCGGCGTCGCGCACCAGTTCCGCGTAGCGCGCCAGGATGGCCGGACGCGGATCGGGCTCGGCCGGCGGCTGCAGCGATTTGTCGAGCTTGACCATGCGCTGCTGGATGCTGCCCTCGGCGAAACCGAGCTGGCGCAGATACTTGTCCATCTCCGCCTCAATGCGCGCCACTTCGCGCAGGCCGATGGCGTGCACCTCGTCCGCCTTCAGGCTGGTGCCGGCGTTGCGGGCCAGCAGGTAATCGTAGGCGGCCGCGCCGTTGGGCAGGCGCGAGATGCCCGCTTCGTTGCCGGTGCGCGGGTGCAGCTCGGCCAGCATGGCCTGCACGCGCGCATACGCGGGCCGTACGCGTTCGGCGACGACGCGGGTGGCGCGGCCGATGGCGGCGCTGCGCGCCTGCGGCGACAGGCCGGCCAGCCCGGCGCTGCGTTCGGCCAGCGAAGTGACCAGCACGTTCTGTTCCGGCTCAGGCTTGAGGAAGGCTTCCACCTGCTGCTGCGCCTTCTCCAGGATGAAGCGCGGCGGCAGCAGCGAGCGGCCGGCGGCGGCGCGCGCCATGGCCGCCGCTTCGTCCATGCGGGCCGGAATTTGTTCCAGGCGCGCCAGGTAGCTGTCCACGTCGGCCGCGCGGCGCAGCGGGTGCACCTGGGTCATCAGGCGCGGCAGGCCCACCTGCGGGCCACCCAGCTGAGAGAAGATGAACAGGTGGTCCTGGAAGGGGCGGCCGGCCAGTTCGTTGGACAGCGTCCAGCGCATGGTTTCGGCCGAGGCGCGCTGGGTGGCGCCAAGCGGGCCGGCCAGGAAGGCGTCCAGCCTGGCAATGCCCTTGCGCGCCAGCGCGGCCTGCCTGTCGCGCGTGGCCTGGGTGATGGGCGACAGGCGCCGGTCCAGTTCATCCTGTTCCGCGCCGGAAAAATACTGGCTCGCTGTGGCCGACTCGGGGTTCAGGCGCATGTAGTCCGCCGCAAACGCCTCCGACCATTTGTCGAACGCGGCACTGGCGGGGGCGCTGCGGGCAGACGCCGCCGCGGGCGCGGCCTTCGGGGCGGCCATCGGAACGGCCGCAGCCGGGGCGGCGGCGGTCAGGACGGCAAGCGGTAGCAGCGCAATGGCAAAACGGGGGCACATGTCGGCCTTTCAAGTGAGCTCAGCCCTCTATTTTGCCTTGCGTTTGCCCTGCGCGCACCTAAACTCTATGCGTCCCATGACAAAAAGAGGAGGCACCATGCCCTGCACCCGCACCCTCGCGGCCGCCGCACTGCTATCCCTGTGCCCGGTGGCGCTGACGCAAGCGGAACGCGCCAGCACAGGATTCGACCCTCTGTTCGACCAGGCGCTTTGCACGCCGGACAAGGCCGGCCGCCCGCCCCTGCTGCTGGCCATGCTGGCATTGCAGACCGAAACGGCGCCCTTCCGCCCCGCGCAGCAGGAGCGCAAAACCGCTCCCGCCGCCGATCCGCCCCTGTACACCAACCTGGGCAGCCTGCACCTGCAGGTGAGCACAGCCAGCGCCAAGGCGCAGGCCTATTTCGACCAGGGCCTGCGCCTGACCTTTGCCTTCAACCACGCCGAAGCGGCGCGCGCCTTCCGCGCCGCGCAGCGCCAGGACCCCAACTGCGCCATGTGCTACTGGGGCGAAGCCCTGGTGCTGGGGCCCAACATCAACGCGCCCATGTTCCCGGAAGCGGTGGCGCCCGCCGCCGCAGCGGCAGCCAAGGCCGCCAGCCTTGCCGCACGCGCCACGCCGGCCGAGCAGGCGCTGATCCGGGCAGTGGCCATGCGCTACCAGTCGCCGGCGCCGGCCGACCGCGCCCCGCTCGACGCCGCCTATGCGGCCGGCATGACGGACGCGGCGCGCGCCTTCCCCAACCACGACACCATCCAGGTGCTGTTCGCCGAAGCGCTGATGGACTTGTCGCCGTGGGATTACTGGGAAGCGGGCGGCGCGCGCGGCAAGGGCCGCACGCCGGAGCTGGTGGACGCGCTGGAACGCGTGCTGGAGCGCAATCCGACCCACCCCGGCGCGGTGCACTACTACATCCACGCGGTGGAAGCGTCCAGCCATCCGGACAAGGCGCTGCCCTATGCGCGCGGCCTGGCGCGCCAGATCCCGGGCGCCGGCCACATCGTGCACATGCCGTCGCATATCTACTACCGCGTCGGGCTGTACAAGGAAGCGCTGCAATCGAACCTGGACGCCATCGCCATCGACGAGAAGTACTTCGCCAGGGCCGACAGCGACGCGGTCTACAAGGGCGCCTACTACCCGCACAACATCCACTTCGCCATGGTGTCCGCGCTGATGGGCGGCGACGGCCCCAGTGCGCTGGCGGCGGCCGCCAAACTGGACCAGTCGATCCCGGCCGAAGCGCTGCCCAGCTTCGGCATGCTGCAGCCGGTCAAGGCGGCGCCCTACTTCTCGCATGTGCAGTTCAGCAGCCCCGCGCAGCTGATCGCCCTGCCCGCGCCCGATCCGCAGCATGTGCTGGTGCGCGCCATGTGGCACTATGCGCGCGCCGTCGGCTACGCCCGCAAGGGGGCGCACGCCGAGAGCCAGAAGGAAATCGACACGCTGGCGGCCATCGGGCGCACCGCCGACTTCTCTTCCATCACCAGCTGGGGCGTGCCGGCGCCGGACATTGTGCGCACCGCGCACGCGGTGGCCAGCGGCCGCCTGGCCGAGGCGCGCGGCGACCTGCCTGCCGCCATCAAGGCCTATGAGACGGGCGTGTCGGTGCAGGACAGCATGCCGTACACGGAACCGCCCTACTGGTACTACCCGGTGCGCCAGTCGCTCGGCGCGGCCCTGCTGCGCGCCGGCCGGCTGGACGACGCGGAGACCGCTTTCCGCACTTCCTTCGCGCGCACGCCCAGCAACGGCTGGGCGCTGCGCGGGCTGATGGAGGTGTACCGCCAGCGCGGCGACCAGGCCGCCCTGGCTGCCGCGCAGAAACGCTTCGACGCCACCTGGCTGGGACGCCGCAGCGGGCCGGAATTGTCGCGCTTGTGATTTTACGGGCCGCTGAAATTATTATTGACTGTTCGATCCAAAACAAACTACACTCGGGGCAATTCTTGACAATTTAGTCCAGAATAAACCTGGAGGTAGTCATGCAACAAGCACAAGCAGAGGCGGTAAAGGCGGCGCTGGTCACGGGCGGTTCGCGCGGCATAGGCAAGGCCATTGTGGAACGGCTGGCGCGCGACGGCGCCGCCGTGGCGTTCACCTATGCGTCGTCCGGGGCGGCGGCGCGGGAACTGGCGGCTGCGGTGGAGGCTGGAGGCGGCCGCGCGCTGGCCATCAGGGCCGACAGCGCCGACGAGGCGCAACTGCGCGCCGCCGTGAACCGCACAGTAGAAGCCTTCGGCTCGCTCGACATCCTGGTCAACAGCGCCGGCGTGCTGGAGATGGCGCCGGTGGAGAGCTTCCCTATCGCGCAGCTGGACCGCAGCTACGCCATCAACGTGCGCGGCGCCTTCATCGCCATCCAGGAAGCGCTGCGCCACATGCAGCCCGGCGGCCGCATCGTCACCATCGGCAGCATGGCCGCCGTGCGGGCCGGCTTCGCCAACAGCAGCGTGTACGCGATGACCAAGGGCGCCCTCGCCTCCATGGTGCGCGGCATCGCCATCGACATCGGGCGGCGCGGCATCACCATCAACAACGTGCAGCCCGGCCCCACCCAGACCGACATCGTGCCGGCCGAGTACATCGACACCCTGGTCAACATGCTGCCGGTTGGCCGCATGGGCAAGCCGGAGGAAATCGCCGGCATGGTGGCCTACCTGGCCTCGGCCGAAGCGGCCTACGTGACCGGATCGAGCTTCACCATCGATGGCGGCCTGATCGCCTGAGCGCGTGGCCGGCTAGCCGTATAATGGCCGCCTCCCAGCACCGATTGCATCCCATGGCCCGACCGAAGGCATTTGACCGAGACACCGCGCTGCAGCGCGCCATCGCCCTGTTCCGCGACAAGGGCTACGCGGGCGCGTCGACGGACGACCTGCTCGGCGCCATGGGCATCGGCCGCCAGAGCATGTACGACACCTTTGGCGACAAGCGCGGCCTGTACCTGGCCGCGCTGGAGCGCTACAACAGCGACAGCGTGGCGGAATTCGTGCGCGACATGGAAGCAGGCGGCACGCCGCTGCGCGCGCTGGAAGCGGCGCTGCATGGCTTTGCGCGCCGCGCCGGCGCCGGCTGCGAAGGCTGCATGGGGGTGGGCGCGGTGCTCGAGTTCGGCCAGTCCGACCCTGACGTGGCCGCGCTCACCGGCGCCAGCTCGCGCAGCCAGTTGGCGGCGCTGGAGCGCCAGTTGCGCAGCGCCGCCGCCGCCGGCGAAGTGGCGGCGGACCTGAACGTGCAAGCCGCCGCCGGCTTCATCGCGTCCAGCATGGCCGGCATGCGGGTATCCGCGCGCGCCGGCGCCGGGACGCCTGCGCTGGAACAGATGGCGCGCTTTACGGCGCTGGCGCTGCGGCCGGCGTAGCTGCTGCCAGAATGGCCTCAGCCAGCTTCTCCGCCATCATGATGACAGTAGGATTCAAGTTGATCAGCGGGATCTCCGGCAGAATTGACGCGTCGATCACGCGCAGCCCCTGCACGCCGTAGACGCGGCCCTGTTCATCGACCACCGCGCGCGGATCGTCCGGCAAGCCCATGGCGGCGGTGGCGCACGGATGCTGCAAGGTGCCCACCCCTTGCGCCAGCGCACGGCGGATTTCCGCGTCGCTGTCGCCGGTGGCGGCGCCGGGATACAGCTCGTCCACGATAAGGCTCTTCAGCGGCTCGGTGCGGGCCAGCTTGCGCGCCAGGCGGAAGCACGCCACCATACGCCGCATGTCGTCCTCGCTGGTCAGGTGATTCAGTTCGATGATGGGCGCATCCAGCGGATTACGGCTTTTCAGTCGCAAGCGGCCTTCGGAAGTGCAGTGCATCAGTTCCAGGCCGAGCGAGAACGCCACGCCGGTGGGACTGCTGGCGGGATCGAGCAGGTGCGAAGGCGAGATGCCGATATCGAGTTCCGCGCTTGAACTGGCATAGGATGAGTTGGTCCACAGCTGGGCGCCGACTACCGGATGCTCCTGGCCTTTCAGCTCCGGCTTGCCACTGAAATTCATCCAGTAGAACGCATGGTCGAGCAGACGTGTACCCACTGGCGCGTCCCGCACCAGCGGAATGTCCAGCACCGCCAGATCCGCCTTGGGGCCGATGCCCGAACGCAGCAGGATGGCTGCGGAGCCGTAGGCCCCCGCACAGAGGATGACTTCCCTGCCGCGCAGCTGGCGGCCGTCCGCCAGCTGTACCGACTGCACCTTGCCGCCGGCGCAGCGCAGTTTGTCAATCACGCTGAGGTCCAGGATCGCCAAGTTGGGCCGCCGCCGCACCGCCCGCGTCAGGTAGGCCATGCCGGTGTTTACGCGCACGCCGTTCACCACGTTCATCGGGTTGGGACCGGCGCCGTTGTTGGCTTCTGGGTTGTTGAAATCGTCGACCCGGCCTGCGCCCAGCGACCATGCCGCCGCCACCATGGCGCGCTGCACCGGCGTGATGAATTCCATCGACATCTGGTGGATAGGCAGCGGCCCGCTGCGGCCGTGCCAGCGCTCGTCGCCGTGCGGAGCGCTTTCCATCTTCTTGTAGTAGGGCAGAACCTCTTCGAAACTCCATCCTCGCAAGCCTTTCGCGCTCAAGCGGGCAAAGTCGAACGGCAAGGCGCGGCACGCAACGGCGCCGTTGATCGCCGAGCTGCCGCCCAGCGTTTTGCCGCGGGGCGCGTACACCGGAGCGCCCTGTGCCACGGGTTTGGCGAAATAGCCCCACTCGTAGCGCGCGTCGCCGTTGGCGGCGATGATGTTGCTGCTGTAGATCTGCTCGGGATATTCATCGGGATCGAAAGCGCGGCCGGCTTCCACCAGCAGCACCTGGTGCCCCCCGCTTTCGGACAGGCGCGCCGCCAGCACCGCGCCGGCCGAGCCGCCGCCGAGGATGACAAAGTCATAGGTTTTCTCGATATCGATCATACTGTTTCCGGTTCGTTAAGGGTGCGCGCCAGTCTATGAGCGCTTGAGACGCTGCAGTAGAGGGCAAAAGCGGGCAGGACTTTCCCATCCGTGGGATGGCTTCGGTTCGTATAATGGCAACTTGTATAGACAAGAAGAACCGCCTGTGTACGATCTCAACGATTTGCAGTATTTTGTGATGGTGATAGACCACGGCGGCTTCGCGCCGACCGCGCGTGCACTCAACATTCCGAGATCCAGCCTGGGCCGCCGCATTGCCCTGCTCGAACAGCGGCTTGGGGTGCGCCTGATCGCCCGCAACACGCGCAATTTCAGGGTCACGGAGCTGGGCCACACTTACTACGCCCACTGCCGCGCCATGCTGAGCGAGGCCAAGGCGGCCGAAGCTGCAGTGGCGATGACGCATGCCGAACCGGGCGGCCTGTTGCGCCTGTCATGCCCGGTGACCTTGCTGGAGGTGTGCGTGTGCGGCATGGTGGCCCGCTTCATGGCCGCGCATCCGCGTGTGCAGCTGCACCTGGAGTCGAGCGACCGCAACGTGGATGTGGTGGCAGAGGGCGTCGACATCGCGCTGTGCGTGCGGACCCCGCCTTTTCAGGATTCGGAACTGGTGGCGCGCGTGCTGTCGCAGCGCCAGCAATGCCTGGTTGCCAGTCCCGCGCTGGTGGAGCGCCTGGGCCAGCCGCGCACGCCGGACGACCTGCAGCGCTTTCCCTTCCTCCATCACGGTAGCCCGCAGCGCGACTACAGCTGGACACTGCGCGGGCCGGACGGGACGCAGGCCGCCATCCCCCACCGCCCGCAGCTGGTCACCCATGGCCTGGCCATGCTGCGCTCGGCGGCGGTGAGCGGTGTGGGCGTCGCGCAAATGTCCACGGCGCTGGTGCACGACCACATTGCACGCGGCGAACTGGTGCAGGTATTGCCGGATTGGGCTCCGCAGCCGCAGGTCATCTACGCCGTGTTTCCCACCCGGCGCGGCATGCCGCCCGCAGCGCGCCTGCTGGTTGACTATCTGGTGGCCCAGTTCGCGCTGCTGGACGATCCCGTGTTCGGCATACGGGCAGCGCCCCTCCGGCTCAGCGCTTGGCGGCCGGCTTGAGCACCGCGTCCACCCGCACCTTGTCCTGCGCCGTCAGCTGCGGCGCCACCGCCTTCAGCGCCGCGTCGGCGTCGGCATAGCCGGCGGACTTGGCGAGGCTGAACCAGATATAGGCCAGCGCCAGGTCCTTGTTGCCGCCCTGGCCCTCCATCGTCATCACGGCCAGGTTGAACATGGCGTCCGCCTGTCCCTGCTTGGCCGCTTCGTTGAACAGCTTGCGTGCCGTCGGATAGTCCTGCGGCACCAGTTTGCCTTCGTAGAAGTAGGTGCCCAGCGCGCCCTCGGCGGCCGGATGGCCTTTGACGGCGGCCTGCTTGTACAGCGCGATGGCGCGCTGCTGGTCCGGCGCCACGCCGTAGCCCAGGTCATACATGCGCGCGGCGGCGTAGGTCGATTCGACGTGGCCCGCCTTGGCGGCGGCGCTGAAATAGGCGCCCGCCATCTTGTAGTCCTGCGGCAGGCCGTCGTCGCCGTTGTAGTACAGGCGTCCCAGCTCGTACAGCGCGGGCACATAGCCCTCCTCGCCGGCCGCCTGCAGCCGCGCGCGCGCCTGCGCCACGTCCTTGCGCCCGCCGAAGCCGTTCAGGTAAGCCATGCCCAGCATGCTGGCGGCGGGCGTGTAGCCGACATCGGCCGCCTTGGCGTACCACTTGCGCACTTCTTCCGCGTTCTTCGGTACGCCGATGCCAAGCAGGTTGATCTTCGCCAGCAGCATGATCGCTTCCACCCGCTCATTGATCATGTCGGGCGCGGCCGGGTCGAAGCGCATGCGGTCGAAGGTCGGATGGTAGCGCGTGTCCACCACTTGTTGCAGCCAGTAGATGGCCTGCTTGGCGTCGCGCGGCGTGCCCATGCCGTACAAGTGCATTTTCGCCAGCATCAGCGCGGCGGCGTCGTAGCCGATCTTGTCGTAGGCGGCCTTGAACTGGGCCATGGCGGTGGCGTAGTCCTGCTTGTCCATCGCCACGAAGGCGTTGGTCAGCGTCTTGTCCTTGCGCAAGATGCGGTTGCGGCCCGCTGCAAAGCGCCGGTCGGCCTGGCCGCAGGCGGTGCTGTTTCCGTACGGGTCGGGCGCTGCGGCGAAGTCGGCGGACGGGCTGCCGTCGGCGCCTTTCGAAGCGTCGCCGTCGGGACTGTTCTCGTGGAAGTATTCGGCCGGGTCGCCCAGCGTGGCAGTGTGGTTGAAATCCTCCATGTAGCGCAGCATGGTCTCGTCGTCGCTGCTGCTGTAGCCGCTCATGAAGGCGCACGAGGAGGCCCGGTCGCGCGACAGGACCTTGCTTTTCGCCGCCACAACCTCGCGTGGATCGCCCGCCGCGCCGCGCTGGCCCTTGACTACCACGCTGGAACCCGGGGCTTGCTGCGCACCGGCGCACAATGGCAGCGCCAGCAACAGTGCCAACGTCAGATGCGGCTTGCGGAATGAGATCATCGTCGCCTTTCAGGTCCATGATATGAATACGGGCCTTCGATGCTATCCTGTTATCACCATGCCGGGTAATCAACCCGCTGAGCAATCCGGCATGGGCAGGCGTTTGCGAATAGAATAGGTCACTATGAATCCGCTAGTCAGTGCACCCGTCGCCAGCTTCACCGATCTCCTGCTCGACGCCATCTGCATGGTGGACGCCGGCGGGAAGTTCGTTTTTGTCAGTGCGGCGTGCGAGCGCATCTTCGGCTACCGGCAGGACGAGATGATAGGCATGGCGATGATAGACCTGGTCGCCCCGGCCGACCGCGAACGCACGCTGGCGGCGGCGCGCCGCATCATGGACGGCCAGCCCAATTCCCGCTTCGAGAACCGCTACGTGCGCAAGGACGGCAGCATCGTCCACATCATGTGGACGGCGCGCTGGTCCGAGGCCGACCAGCTGCGCGTGGCGGTGGCGCGCGACATTACCGCCAGCAAGCAGGCGGAGGCGATGCAGGCCGCGCTGTACGCCATCTCCGAATCGGCGCACGCGGCGGAGGACCTGGCGGCGCTGTACCAGCGCATGCACCAGATCATCGGCGGCCTGCTGCCGGTGCAATCGTTTGCCGTGGTGCTGCGGGACGCGCCGCACGAATCGCTGTATTTCGCCTACCACGCCAACGCCAGCGGCCCGGAATCGGACGCGCAATTGGCGGTGCTGCTGTGCGAGGAAGTCCTGCGGCGCAACCTGCCGCTGCGCGTGGCGCCCGATACCATGTCCGCGCTGCCCCCCCAGCTGGCGACGGCGGCGCGCACGCAGCAGGCGTGCTGGCTGGGCGTGCCGCTGAGCACGCCGCAGGGCACCATCGGCGCGCTGGTGCTGCAGGACGCGCCCGCCGGCCTGTCTTCGGCCGGCTGCGCGGGCTACACGGACCAGCACCAGGAGCTGCTGCTGTTCGTCTCGACCCAGGTTGCCACCGCCATCCAGCGCAAGCAGCTGGAAGAGCGCCTGCACTTCATGGCCCAGCACGACGAGCTGACACGGCTGCCGAACCGGCGCCTGTTCCATGACAGGCTGAGTACCGCCATCGCGCGTGCCCAGCGCCAGCAATCGCGCCTGTCGCTGCTGTTTGTGGATTTGAACAAGTTCAAGCAGGTCAACGACCTGTACGGCCACGATGCCGGCGACCGGTTGCTGGAAATCGTGGCGCACCGCCTCAAGGACTGCGTGCGCGACGCCGACACCGTGGCGCGCATCGGCGGCGATGAATTCGTGGTGGTGCTGGAGCAGCTGGCGCGGCCCGAAGCGGCCGCCCTGGTCAAGGAGAAGATCCACCAGGCGCTGGCCGCGCCGGTCGATATCGGCGACGGCGGCACGCTGCATGTCAGCGCCAGCATCGGCATTGCCCACTTCCCGGAAGACGGCAGCGACATGGCGCAACTGCTGCGCCACGCCGACCAGGCCATGTACGCTGCCAAGCAGGACACTGGGGCTGCCGCCGCCTGACTCGGGCATTCGCGCCCGCCGGCGTCGCCGCTACGGCTGCGGATTCCAGCCGCTGCCGCCGCCGTAGCCGGCGAAAACGGCCGCCCGGCTGCCGAATTGCGCAGCCGCCTCGTCCGCGGTCAGCAGGCGCACATGGCGCCGCGCCCCAAGGTCCAGCGGCTTGCCGTCCAGGTCCGTGCTGCCGTACTCGCGCCAACCCGCCGTTGCGCTGCCCTGGGCCGGATTCGGCGCCGGCTGCCTGCCCACGCCCTTGCCCGCCCATCCGGCCGGCGCGATGTGCGCATCCATTTTGCAGTTGATGAAAGCGACGTGGTCCCAGCTGGTTTCATAGCCTGCGCTGCGCGCCAGCCAGGTGGCGCCGTCCGGCACCAGGTTGCCGGTGGGGCCGCGGCCGCGCGTCAGGCGGCTGTTCAGAAACACGAAGCCCTTGTCCTGCTGTCCCACCGTGCGCGCCTGCAGCACATAGCCGCCGCCCGCCGGATTGCCGCTGTCGCCCACGGTGCGCAACTCGCTGTCCTCGAACAGGGCTGCGTGGTTGTTGCCCCACACGTAGTCCACATTGCCGGCGATGAGCGTGCGGTAGAACCAGGCGTAGCCTTTGACCTGCACCGTATCCTGCTCGCTGTACAGGCTGGCGTTCTTCACAGCCAGCCGCCCTTCGCTGCTGAAGAACAGCGCTTCGGCCTGGCCGCCGGCAGGCGAGGCGCGCAATGCGCTGTTGCGCAGGGTCAGCGTATCCAGCGTCAGCAGGTCCGCGTCCTCCACCAGGAACAGCGAACGCCCGCCGTTGATGGCCGGAGAATCGGCCGCCTGGCCGGCGCCCGAGCCGGGATTGATGCCGTCGCTGTTGACGGCCTCGATCACCACGCCGTCGCGGCTCTGGCCGCGCAGCGCGACCGCGTTCCTGCCGCGCAGGTACAGCAATTCGCGGTAGCGGCCGTCGCGGATGGCGATGGTGACCGGCCGCGCGCCTTGCGGCTGCCGCATCACGTGGTTCAGCGCGCCCTGCACGGTGCGGAAGTCCGCCGCGCCATCGTCGTCCACCGTGATGCGCTGCCGCCGCGGCACCGCCGCGCGCGTGCGGAAGGTCCAGCCCTGCTCTTTGGCGACGCCACGGAACGGCAGGCCGTTGAGCGTGCCGGCGAACACGCCGTCGTCGATGGTGACGTAGTACTCTTCGTCCGGCTGCAGGCGCGCGCTGTGCAGGTGCATGGTGACGTTGCGGCCTTCGATGGCAATCGGCTGGCGCCGCACCGCGCGCCGGTACGGCTGGCCTTCGTAGCCCAGCACATCGTATTCATCGGCAACGCGGATGGTATCGGCCAGCATATTGTCGCGTTTGCGCAGCACGCGGATGGCGCCTTGGGCGCCCAGCAGCGGCGGGTGGTCGAAGCGCAGCCGCAACGGCGTGTCGTAAGGAACGTTGCGCGCGCCCGCCTCCGGGACCGCCGCAGTACGCAAGGCCTGGGCAGCGGCAGCCACCGGCTCCGCCGCAGGCGCCCGCGCCTCGATATCCACCGCCACCACATTAAAGACATTGGGGTCCTGTTCGCTGGCCAGCGTCAGCGTGGTGGAGCCGGCGGCCAACGGGGACAGGATGAGCTCCGCGCCCTGGGTTTCCACCCGCAGCAGCGCCGCATTGGCCGCGCGCGCCGTGAACGGCAACCGCGCGCCCTCGCCGCCGCGCAGCGCGCTCACTTGCAGCCGCAGCGGCGCCTCGCCGGCCTGCAGTCGCAAACGCTGCGGCGCCCGCGCCAGCGCAATGCGGGCCGGCTTGTCGGCGGCGTCCCCGCTAGCCGGTGCGCTCGCTTCGAACGCGGCGCCGCTGGCGATAACGCCGCTGCCGCCGGCCTGCGGCAGGGCCTTGTCCGCTACGCTGGTGATTTTCTCGCCGTTCAGATAAGCGGTGAGCATCTGGCCCGCCATTTCCAGCCGCACGGCATACAGGCGCCCGTCGCCGGCCGCCTCGCGCCCGAACTGCTTCAGGCGCGTCAGCACGCCGTCCTGCATGCGCACGATTTCCACCTGCATGCGTTTGCCGGAGGGGGCGAACGCCAGGCCGGCGCCGTACCAGTTGCCCTCGTCCCGGTAGCGGCCAACCACGTAGAACTGGCCGGCCCCGGCCTGCAGGGGACGAAAACGGCTTTCAACATAGCTGTCGGCGGGCATGTGCCCAGCCGCGCCGGCGGCTTGCGCCAGCTGCACTTTTCCGGTGGCGGCGAAGGCCTCCAGCCCCTGCGCATGAGTGTGTGCGGGAGCGGCGGCAAACATGAAAAACAAGGAAACAAGGCGGCTGGGCATCGGGATTCCAGGTGAAGGACGAGCGGGTTACTTTAACTGGCCTGACCACTTGGCGCCAGCGTTTTTCACAGTCAGGATGAGCTTCTCTCTGCGCAATGTAGTGATTTTCTGACAAATTTACAAAATAATGTTTGCGCAATCATGCTTCTTCGCGCATGCTCTGGAAAATCTGGTCAGGCCAATAACCCTGCGGCCTGACCAGCAAAAATTATAGGAGACCTTATGACCCGAAGCAAGCACACGCAGTGCCGTTTGGCGCTGTCCGCCATCGCCCTGGCAGTCCTCACGCTGACCACCGGCGCGTCCGCGCAAAGCACTGCCGGCAGCATGACCCGCGTTGAAGTCACCGGTTCGTCGATCCGCAAAGTGGCCGCTGAAAACGCCCTGCCGCTGACCACCATCAACGCCGAGGAACTGGTGGCGCGCGGATTGACCACCATGTCCGAAGTGGCCACCTCGCTGACGGTGGGCGCGACCAATGAACCGGTGGGCGGCGGCGGCAGCGGCACCCAGATCAACCTGCGCGGCCTGAACACCAACCGCTCGCTGGTGCTGCTCAATGGCCGCCGCCTGCCCAACGAGGCCATCGGCGACAGCTCGATCAACGTGGACGTGATGCCGATGAGCGCCGTCGAGCGGGTCGAAGTGCTGCGCGACGGCGCCTCCTCGATCTACGGCACCGACGCCATTGCCGGTGTGGTCAACTTCATCACCAAGCGCAGCTTCAAGAACACCACCATCAGCGGCGGCCTGGTGCAGCCCGAGCGCCACGGCGGCGGCGACCAGCGGCGCGTTAGCATCATCTCGGGCTGGGGCGACCTGCAGGAACAAGGCTGGAACGTCTACGCCGCGCTGGACGTGCAGAAGCGCGACTCGCTGCTGCAGAAGGACCGCCCCAACATCAGCGACCCGAATCTGATCGCGCAACTGGGCGGCAATCCCTTCAGCACCAACACCTCCGGCTCCTCGTCCGCGCCGGCCAACTTCACCGTGTACCAGAACGGCAAGGCCACCACCACCACCGGCAACCCCTACTTCGCGGCCGGCTGCAAAGGCCCGTACGACGCGCAGTACGCGCTGGCCTCCACCAAGGCCTCCGGCGCTGGCAGCAAGACCTGCATCCTGGATCCGGACCTGTACCCGCAGCTGCTGGCCGACGCCATGCAGGCCACGCTGTTTACCAAGGCTACGCTGCGCCACGGCGACAACAAGCTGCTGACCATGGAGCTGCTGGCCACCGAGTCCTATATCGACGCGCTCAATCCGCCGCAGCCCTTCGGCGCGCAGACCGACTACGACAAGTACAACCCCGGCCTGCGCAAGCCGCTGTTCATCACCAAGACCAGCAAGTGGTACCCGGGCGGCAGCGGCGGCGTGCCCGCCGTGGCAGGCGTGAACGGCCAGGACCTGGCGCTGACCTGGAGCCTGGACGAAGCCGGCCCCGCCATCACCGACGACCGCCAGCACACCACCCGCATCATCGTGGCGGACGAGGGCGAAGTGATGGGCTGGGACTACCGCGTGGGCATGAACGCCTCGCGCAGCCGGCGCGACGTCAGCTGGAAGAGCGGCTTCTTCACCACCGCCGGCATCTACAAGGGCGTGGCCGACGGCGTGCTCAATCCCTTCGGCAAGCAGGACGCCGCCGGCCAGGCCTACCTGGACAGCATCCGCGCGGACGGCACCACCTACCGCCGCGCCACGGTGGAATACTTCGGCCCGGACTTCAACCTGACGCGCAACCTGATGCCGCTGGCCGGCGGTTCGCTCGCGCTGGCGGTGGGCGGCGACTGGCACAAGGAGATCTACAACGACGGCACCGATCCGGTCGCCAACGAGGTGGTGTACAAAGTGTCCGGCACGCCCAACACCTACCCGAGCGCCTCGCGCACCGTGGCCGGGCTGTACATGGAAATGGATGCGCCGCTGACCAAGACGCTGGACATCACGGCCGCAGTGCGCGCCGACCATTTCAGCGACTTCGGCAACACCGTCAATCCGAAGCTGAGCGTGCGCTGGCAGCCGGCGCAGGAAGTGATGCTGCGCGGGACCGCCAGCACCGGCTTCCGCGCACCCACGCTGCCGGAGCTGTACGGCACGCCGCGCACCCGCACCAGCTCGACCGGGAAATGGGACGACCCGCTGCTGTGCCCGAGCGCCACGCCTTCCATCCCCGGCACCGGCTCGGTGACCAAGGACCCCAAATACGCAGGCCTGAACCTGGACCCAAGCAAAGTATGCAACACCACGCTGGTGACGCTGACCGGCGCCAACCCGGACCTGGACCCCGAGAAGGCGCGCACCGTCACCGCCGGCATCGTGCTGGCGCCGGTGAAGAACATGATGCTGTCGTTCGACGTCTGGTCGATCAAGATGAAGGGCACCATCGCGCAGATCGGCGAGGACACCATTTTCAACAACACGGCCGGCTACAACGACCTGTTCGTGCGCAACGCCGACGGCACGCTGGACTACATCGTCAAGACACGCCTGAACATGGGCGGCCTGCGCACGCGCGGCATCGACACCAGCATGAGCTACTCCTGGCCGAAAACCGACTGGGGCAAGTTCGGCCTGAGCCTGGACGGCACCTATGTGGACCGCTACGAAGGCCAGAACGAAGCCGGCGGCACCTGGATCGACAGCGTCGGCAAGCCGGGTTCCCTGGCCACCGGCGCCACCTCGGCCAACACCTATGTCTACCGCTGGCGCCACAACCTGCGCGCATCCTGGAGCCACAAGGGCTTCGGCCTGCAGCTGACCCAGGCCTACACTTCGCGCTACGAGGACACCAACGCGCTGCCGACGCAGAAGCCGGGCCAGCCCTTCTTCAACGTGATCGATCCCTACATCCTGTACAACCTGACCAGCAGCTACAGCATCAAGGAAAAGCTGAAGATCACGTTCGGCATCAACAACCTGCTGGACAAGGATCCGCCGCTGTCGAACCAGCGCCTGGGCTCGCGCGTGGTGTTCGCGCAAAACGTCTCCAAGCCAATCGGCCGCGCCTACAACGTGCGCGTGAACTACACTTTCTAACCATGATGAAACCACTATTGACCTGCGCGCTGCTGGCGGCGCTGAACCTGGCCCACGCGGCCGAGCCATGGGTGGCGGACCTGGGCAACGGCAGCTACCAGAACCCGGTGCTGAACGCCGACTACTCGGACCCGGACGCGGTGCGCGTCGGCGACACGTATTACATGACCTCGTCCAGCTTCAACAGTGCCCCCGGCCTGCCGCTGCTGCAGTCGAAGGACCTGGTGAACTGGGAACTGGTGGGCCACGCGCTGCCGAAGCAGGTGCCGGCCGCGCACTTCGACGTGCCCCGCTTCGGCGCCGGCGTGTGGGCGCCCTGCCTGCGCTACCACGACGGCAAGTTCTGGATCTTCTACCCCGACCCGGACTTCGGCATTTACGTCATCACCGCGCAGAACTTCAGCGGGCCGTGGAGCGAACCGCACCTGCTGCTGCCGGGGCGCGGCCTGATCGACCCGACCCCGCTGTGGGACGAGGACGGCAAGGCCTGGCTGCTGCACGGCTGGGCCAAGAGCCGCGCGGGCTTCAACAACGTGCTCACGCTGCATCCGATGGCGCCGGACGGCAAGCGCGTGCTGGACCCCGCCGGCAAAGTGGTCATCGACGGCAACAAGCTGCCAGGCTACCGGACGCTGGAAGGGCCCAAGTTCTACAAGCAGGACGGCTGGTACTACGTGTTCGCGCCCGCGGGCGGCGTGGAGGAAGGCTGGCAGACGGTGTTCCGCTCGCGCAGCATCGACGGGCCATACGAGGACCGCATCGTACTCGAACAGGGCGCCACGGCAGTCAACGGCCCACACCAGGGCGCGTGGGTGCGCGCACAGGACGGCAAGGACTGGTTCCTGCATTTCCAGGACCGCAAGGCCTACGGCCGCGTGGTGCACCTGCAGCCGATGACCTGGACCGACGGCTGGCCACTGATCGGCCAGCCCGGCCCCAAGCCCGGCGTCGGCAACCCGGTGGCGACCTACCGCAAGCCGGTGGCCGGGCAGGCCGTCAAAATGCCCGCCACCAGCGACGAATTCGGCGGCAGGACGCTAGGCCTGCAGTGGCAGTGGAACGCCAATCCGCAGCAGGGCTGGCACGCGCTGGGCGCGCGGCCGGGGCATCTGCGCCTGCCGGTGCTGGCTGCGCCACAAGCCGATGGCTATGTGCGCGCCGCCCCCAACATCGTCGGCCAGAAGCTGCCCGCCGGCACATTTACCGTGGACACCCGCATCGAACTGGGCAACGCGGCCGAAGGCGACCGCGCCGGGCTGATTTTGAACGGCATGAGCTACGCGTGGCTGGGATTGCGCAAGCAGGACGGCGACACACAGCTGGTCTACACCACCTGCACGCCGTTCGCCCCGCGCTGCAAGGAACAGAGCACGGTGCTGCTGCCGCAAGCGCCGTCCGCGCTCTCACTGCGCATGGTCATGTCCGACGGCGCGAAGGCACAGTTCCACTACAGCGTGGATGGCAAAGAGTACGCTGCAGCCGGCGCGCCGTTTTCCGCCACCAAGGGGCATTGGGTGGGCGCGCAAGTAGGCCTGTTCAGCGTGGGCAGCGGGACCGCGCCTGCCGCCGCCCCGGGCCACCTGGACGTGGATTATTTCAGACTTAGCCGCTGAGTTAATTACCGAGACATAAAAGCATGAATACAACCATTACCGACCAGCGCCGCCGCGCGCTGCTGAAAGGCGCTTCCGCTGCGGCCGCACTGGCTGCCGCAGCTCCCGGCCTGGCCAACGCCGGTGCTGTCGATGCACCCGCCGCTGCGGGCGCCGCAGCCGCGCCTGGCGATCCGTGGGCGCGTGCCGAACGCATTGTCGCCAAGTTCGCCAAGCCGCTGTCCTTCCCGGCGCGCGACTTCGTCATCACCGCGCACGGCGCCAGGCCCTGCGCCATGGCCGACGTGACGCCGGTGGCCGGCGCACACGGCACGCCATCAGCCACGCAGCCGTCCCCGGCGCCCGGCTCACCGGACAGCCAGCCCGCCATCCGCGCGGCCATCGCCGCCGCCAGCAAGGCCGGCGGCGGCCGCGTCCTGATCCCGGCCGGCGACTGGTACTGCAAGGGCCCCATCGTGCTGCTGTCCAATGTGAACGTGCACCTGGCGGCAGGCGCGCGCGTGCACTTCAGCGCCAACCCGGCCGACTATGCGCGCGACGGCGATTTCGATTGCGGCCCGAACGGCAAGCTGGTGCTGTCGCGCTGGCAGGGCAACGACTGCCTGAATTACTCGCCCATGGTGTACGCCCGCAACCAGGCCAACATCGCCCTTACCGGCGAGGACTGGACCAGCATCCTGAACGGCCAGGGCAACGTGCCGTTCGAGGACGCCAGCGCCGGCGGCGGCGGCTGGTGGGGCTGGGCCGCGCGCAAGCCGGCCGGCGTCGCCGCGCGCCAGAACGTCACCAACGAAGCCAACCCGGCCTCGCTGTCCGCGCTGGCGCCGCAGCTCACGCCAGCCGAGCTCACGGCCATCAAGGGCAGCCACGCGGACTGGCGCAGCGACGAGAAATACCTGCCCGCGCTGTCGGAGGCGCGCGTGCCCGCCGAGCGCCGCGTGTTTGGCATCGGCCACTACCTGCGGCCCTGCATGGTGGAATTCGTCGGCTGCACCGACGTGCTGATGCAGGGCTACCAGCTGGTCAACACCCCGTTCTGGCAGCACCACCCCGTCAACTGCCGCAACGTGCACATCAACAAGGTGCGCATGGAAAGCATGGGCCCGAACTCGGACGGCTTCGATCCCGAATCCTGCGACACCATCCTGGTGAACGGCTGCCTGTTCAACACCGGCGACGACTGCATCGCCATCAAGGCCGGCAAGAACACCGACGTGCAGTACGGCCCCACGCGCGACATGGTGGTCCAGAACAGCATCATGAACACCGGCCACGGCGCTATCACGCTGGGCAGCGAGATGGCGGCCGGCATAGAACACGTCTACGCGCAGAACCTGGATGTGCGCAATATGCACTGGGCCACCGATCCGCTCGGCACCGCCATCCGCATGAAGACCAATATGAACCGCGGCGGCTTCCTGCGCCACTTCTACGTGCGCCACCTGACCCTGGCCAACGGCGTGCGCACCAAGCCGGGCTTCTACACGCCGATCCCGGGCGGCGCGATCGCGCCCAGGACCGTCTCCACCAGCGGCGGCGCCATCATCACCATCGACTGCGACTACACGCCGGCCTTCGACAGTGTGCGCACCCGGCCGCCGGAAGTATCGGAGATCCACATCTCGGACGTGCGCGTGTCCGACGTGCAGACCGGGGACGGCGCCTACTCCTGCTACCAGGCCTTCGTGCTGCTCGGTCCCGTGGCGCACAGCTACAACGGACCTGCGGGCGTGCCGCTGCTGCCGCTGTCCAACGTCAGCATCAGCCGTTGCAATTTCGGCACGCCGCGCGCCGGGGAACCCTGGTTCGTGCACAACGTGCGCAACGTCGTGCTGAGCGACGTCACGATAGCCGGCAAGCGCTACGACACAGCGATCAGGGTTTGACCTTCGCAATGTTTAGGCCGATACTTGCAGCGTTTTTGCCTATCCATTACCCAAGGAGGTTCACAGTGAAAAACGCCATGCTAGCCACCCTGCTGCTATCCGCAGCTGCGGCGCAGGCCAACGATACGCCCAAGTTCGACCCGCAGCGCCTGTCGCAGGACGTGAAAGTCTTGTCATCGGACGACTTTGAAGGCCGTGGGCCGAACACCGCCGGCGAAACCAAAACTGTGGACTACCTGATCGAGCAGTTCAAGGCGGCCGGCATGAAACCGGGCGGCGACCTGGTGAAGGGCAAGCGCAGCTGGACCCAGGAAGTGCCGCTGGGCCGCTTCGAAATCCAGGGCCCGGTCACGCTGTCGCTGAACGACGCCAAGGGCAGCCAGCTCTTCCTGCAGGGCGACCAGATGGCCGTGCGCGCCGCCATGAACGGCGCCAAGCGGGTCGATTTCGACAAGGCGCCGCTGGTGTTCGTCGGCTACGGCGTGAACGCGCCGGAGCGCAAGTGGGACGACTTCAAGGGCGTGGACCTGAAGGGCAAGCTGGCCGTGGTGCTGATCAACGACCCGGACTTCGAGACCGGCGACGGCGGTTTCGGCGGCAAGGCCATGACCTACTACGGCCGCTGGACCTACAAGTATGAAGAGATGGCGCGCCGTGGCGCGCTGGGCACCATCATCGTGCACGAAACCGCACCCGCCTCCTACGGCTGGCCGACGGTGAAAAACTCCAACACCAACACCATGTACGACATCGTGCGCAAGCAGCCGGGCAAGGCGCACGCTCCGATGGAAGCGTGGATCCAGCGCGACGTGATCGTCGACCTGTTCAAGCGCGCCGGCCTGGATTTCGAGGCGGCCAAGAAACAGGCGCAAACGCGTGACTTCAAGCCGGTCCCGCTGACCGGCCTGTCCCTGTCGGCGCACTATGCCGTGGACACGCAGGTGATCAAGTCGAAGAACGTGGCGGCCCTGGTGGAAGGCAGCGAGCGTCCCAGGCAGACCGTGATCTACAGCGGTCACTGGGACCACCTGGGCGTAGGCCTGCCGGACGCCAAAGGCGACAAGATCTACAACGGCGCGGTGGACAACGCCACCGGCATCGCCGCGCTGCTGGAACTGGCGCGCGTGTACGGCAAGCAGCCGGCACCCAAGCGCAGCGTGGTGTTCCTGGCCGTGACGGCTGAAGAGAAAGGCCTGCTGGGTTCCGAATACTACGGCGCCAACCCGCTGTACCCGCTGGAGCAGACCGCAGGCGTGATCAACATGGACGCCCTGAGCCCGATGGGCCCGTCGCGCAACTTCACCATTTCCGGCAGCGCCAAGCTGGAACTGATCGACCAGACCATCGAGAAAGCCAAGCGCTGGAACATGGCCTACTCGCCGGATCCGAAGCCGGAAGCGGGCCACTTCTTCCGCTCCGACCATTTCTCGATGGCCAAGCGCGGCGTGCCGGCGTTCTCCATCGGCTCGGGTGAAGACTGGATCGACGGCGGCCTGGCGGCAGGCAAGGCCGCCGAGGTGGCGTACAACACCAACAACTACCACCAGCCGTCCGACGAGTGGAGCGCGCAGTGGCCGTTCACCGGCCTGGCGCGCGACCTGGAACTGCTGTACACGGTTGGCCGCGACCTGGCCGACTCCAAGGACTGGCCGAACTGGGGCAAGGACTCCGAGTTCCGCGCCATCCGCGACCAGAGCGCAAGTAAGAGAAAATAAGCGAAAATAAGCGAAACAAGCGTGCGCCATGAGAAAAGCCCGCACAGTGCAAACTGTGCGGGCTTTCTCATTGTTGGTGCCGGTATATTTCCCGACCGCCGGCCCCGGTAGTAGCGTCTCTTTGTACGCTATGTCCGGTTGTCTCCTCCAACCGCCAACCAGACCTTCATCGTAGCAATCCCGGCGAACGCCGCTTTGATATTTATCAAAGCGCCGGACCGCGCAAGTGCGCTTCCAGCTGGTCGAAGGTGCCGCCGTAGCCTTGCTGCAACGACGGGCGCAGCTCGTCGAAGAACTGGTATTCGGGCGCCGTTTCGCCGAAGGGGATGGCGCTCAGCGACACGGTCGTGACGCCGTCCTGTTCGCTGAACACCACCGTGTTTTCGATCTCCAGCGGACAGGCCGGGCTGAACGGCGCGCGCTCGATGCCGCAGTGCTCGTTGGCGAAGGAATTCAGCCATACGATGCGCTGCTGCGGCACGATCTCGCGGTAGTTGAAGCGGCCCCACATGACCGGGGCGCCGGCGAAATGCATGGCGTAGTGGAAGAAGCCGCCGGGGCGCAGTTCCAGCCGTTTCACTTCCACCTTGCAGCCCTGCGGCCCCCACCACTGCTGCAGGCGTTCGGCTTCGGTCCAGGCTTGCCACACCGTTGCCAGTGGCTGCGGGTACTGGCGGGTAATGGTGAATGCTTGCTTCATGTTTCGTTCCCTTCCTTGTTGAGGTAGTCGCCCAGCCGGTCGAAGCGGTCCTCCCACATGCCGCGGTAGGTGTCCAGCCAGTCCGACACGTCTTTCAGCCGCGCCGTCTCCAGCTTGCACGGCCGCGTTTGCGCCACCCGGCCGCGCGACACCAGTCCCGCCTGCTCCAGCACCTTGATGTGCTTGGAGATGGCGGGCTGCGTCATGGCGAACGGCTCGGCCAGTTCGTTGACGGTGGCCTGGCCCGACGCCAGCCGCGCCAGGATGGCGCGCCGCGTCGGATCGGCCAGCGCCGCAAAGGCGCGGTTGAGGGCATCGGAGTGCATGGCGTCGCTTAGTATATAACCAAGTTGGAATATAAGCCTGCGGCCGCATCCTGTCAAACGAAAAAAGCCGCCCGGCTTGCACCGGGCGGCTTGGGGGCATGCCCCTGGGACTGCGTCGGGATTTAGAAGCGGTAGTTCAGCGACGCGGCGAAGGTGCGGCCCAGCTGGCTGAACTGCGAACCATCGTAGGTCACCATCGAATAACGGCCGTTGAACGTGATCAGGTTGCGCTGCACTTCGGCCGGGGTCAGGCCGGTGGTGGCGTTAGCCGTCTTGTCGTCCAGGATGGCCTGGCCTGTCGCATTCAGCGCGCGGATGTTCCATTGCGGCGTCACGTTGAAC
>NZ_BAAKJE010000247.1:0-29688 GCF_059704565.1 Massilia sp. NBRC 108631 | reverse complement strand
CTGGTATCATCGAACGCGTATAAGCATCGCTGATAGCTAACTGAAGGCGCCGCGGCACAACCCCGGCGCCTTTTTTCACGCCCCTTTTTCACGTACGACGGAGACAAAGAGAACATGGATATTCTGAGCAGCAAGGCCAACGGCATCCTCACCATCGAGTTCAACCGCCTGGAGCGCAAGAACGCCATCACCACGGTAATGTACCAGGCCATGGCCGATGCCATCAGGGACGCCGAGCAGGACGCCTCGGTGCGCGCCATCCTGATCACCGGCAAACCCGAGATCTTCACCGCCGGCAACGACCTGGACGACTTCCTGAAGACCGCCAAGCCGGCCGACGGCGCCGCCTTTACCGACCGTCCCGTGTTCCAGTTCATGCGCGCGCTGAGCGGCTCGAGCAAGCCGGTGGTGGCGGCCGTTTCCGGCGCGGCGATCGGCATCGGCACCACCTTGCTGATGCATTGCGACCTGGTGTACGCGGCCGACACGGCCAAGTTCTCGGTGCCGTTCGCGCAGCTGGGCCTGTGCCCGGAGTTCGGCTCCAGCCTGCTGATGACGCAAGCGGCCGGCCACGCACGCGCGGCTGAAAAGCTGATGCTGGGTGAACCGTTCCTGGCGCAGGAAGCCTACGACATGGGCATCGTCTCGAAAGTGCTGCCGGCCGCCGACGTGCTGGCCTACGCGCAAGGCCAGGCCGCCAAGCTGGCCGCGCTGCCCGCCACCTCGGTCCGCAACACCAAGCGCCTGATGAAGGCCGGCCGCAACAGCGAAGTGCAAGCCGTGATCGAAACCGAAGGCCAGCTGTTCGGCCAGATGCTGCTGGCCCCGGAAGCGAAGGAAGCCTTCACCGCCTTTTTCGAGAAGCGCAAGCCGGACTTCAGCCAGTTCAACTGATTCATCGCCCGCCTTCCGGCTTCGGCGGCGCGCTGGCCGGCGAAGCCGGTGCTGTCGGCGCCAGCGGCGTGGGCGGCAGGCGGCTCTGGGTGGCCTCGAACATGACCACCAGGCGCTCGAACATCGGCTGCACCTGGTCGGCCCGGATGGCGCCGTTCATGTAGTACTGGCATAGCGAGAACACGCCGGTGCGGAAGGCGTCCAGCGGGGCGTTGCGGGCGGCCAGCACGGTGACGTTGCTGTCGAACGCGTCCTTCAGCGAGGCGTCGCCCTTGGACGGCAGCTTGAGCGAGGTGTCCAGGCTGGTTTTCAGGCCGGTGGCGGTGTCCGGCGGCGGCTCGGCGCAGAACAGCGGCTTGGCCGAGCCGGGCGGCAGCTGCGACACCACGATGGTGCGGCGGTCGGCCGACAGCGACACCGTGGACAGCGCCTCGCCCACCTTGTCCTCCACCACCGGCCGGTTGTAGAACGTGCCCAGCGACGAGGCGCATCCCGCCGTCATGGCCGCCACGGCGATCGTGGCGGCTGTAAGTTTCCTGAACATGGTGGTCTCCCGGATGTATGGCCATGGCGGCGTCTGCCCGATCAGCATAGGAGAGCGCGGACCCGCCGGCCGGCCTATCTGAGCTAGGCTTGATCCAGCGCAAATAGCGTGCCGCCGGTTGCTGATGGGCCCGGTTGCCTTTGCTTACATTCATGTTCTTGCGCGACACAGCGGCCGGGCCGGCCTTGTCTATAATCGCCTGAACGGCGAGGCTTGGGAGGCGATCATGGCAGTGAACCAATCGGTGTTTGTGGAGCTGGATTTTTTCCTGTTGATCGGGCTGTCGCTGCTGCTGCCGGCGGCGATCTACGGCTACATGATGTGGAAGCGCGCCTTGTCGCGCCCGGCCATCTTCGGCTTCGGCCTGAGCCTGGTCGTGCTGGCCGGCGTCAACGTGGCGGTATTGCGCCGCTTGGCGGAACTGACTGCGCACACGCCCTCGCTGCTGGACGACCAGTTGTTCGCGTCCGGCATTTCGCTGGCGCTGTACTTGGTGCCGGCGCTGTTCGCCGGCGTCGGCATCAACATCATTTCGCATTTGCTGGTCAGCCATTTGACCGAGGCCGAGCGGCGCTACCGGCGCCAGCACCGCAGCGGTCAGTTCAAACCGTAGCGCGCGCGGATGGCGCCCAGCGTGCCGTTCTGCTCCAGGCGCGTGATGGCGGCGTTGATGCGCGCCAGGTCCGCCGCGCTGGTGCTGGCGGCGTTCAGCATCAGGTGGGCCGGGGCGCGGAACGGTACCCAGGGCACGGCCGCCAGCGTCACGCCTTGCCGCTGGGCCTCGTGGCGCAGCGCGGCGCTGTCGCCCATGATGACTTCGGCGCGGCCGGCCTTGAACATGCGCATCCCCAGTTCGTAGCTGCCGAAGGGATTGCGCATGCCGGATGCATCGAGCTGGGGCAGGGCGCGCGCATAGCTGTCGCCGTACCAGCCGCCGCGCGGCGTCAGCAGCATGATGCGCTGCCTGAGGATGGCTTCGAAGCCGTCCAGGCTGCGGTAGCGGGCCGCATTGGCGGGGCTGGTGAACAGGCCCACGGTCTCATTGCGGTAGGGCAGGCTGAAACGGGCGAAGCTGCGCCGCTCGGGGGTTTCCGAGGCGCCCAGCGTCAGGTCCAGCTTGCCCTGCCTGAACTCCATTTGCCGCCGCAGCGACGGCAGCGCCATCTGCACCTGCAGCGTGCAGCCGGCTTCTTTCATGATAGCTTGCGCCAGCTCGTAATCCAGCCCGGACAAGCCGCCTCGCTCGTCGATGAAAATATAGGGCGGCCAGGGCTCCGGCGCCATTTTGAGATTGCAGGCGTTACCGGAAGCTGCCAGGGAACACAGTGCCGCTGACAGCAATAGGGTGCGTCCGCTCATGTTTATGCCGCTAGCGTTAAAACCCCAATGTGCCAGAACTGCCCGGAATGTCAAGTTTGCAGGCGACCGGCCGGCGTTTGCCCGGGCCACCGGCGCCGGCGCGCGCGCCACGCCAGCAGGGCCAGGCCGCCCGAGAGCATCAGCCACGCGCCGGGTTCGGGCACCGGCGAGAGCAGCATCAGCACATCGTCGCCATAGCGGGTGGTGCGGCCCACCGCCACGATCTGGTTGCTGTCGTTGATGTCGTAGGCGTGCCGCACCGACAGGCCGAGCGCCGGATCGAGCAGGCTGTCGAGCCGGTAGCTCTGGCCGTCTGCATACAGGAAGGCGGCCGGCCACTGCGGTTCCAGCAGCGGCAGGTAGTAGCCGACGATGCTGTCATGCGCGTTGACCGCCCAGCCGTAGCTGCGCGTGCCCAGGCCGGGCAGCAGTTCCAGCACACCGTCCCGGTATTTGAAGGCGGTCTGCGAACCTTCCACACCGGGCCCGGTGTTGATGTGGCCCGTCACCGTGCCGGCTTCGCTGATGTCGTGCGTGAAGCCCTGGTTGTCGCTGATGACGGTGGTTACGCCGTTTTGTTGGAACCAGGCGCGGTTGTAGCCATTGTTGATCTGGGCATGGCCGGCGATCTGCCCGGCATTGTTGATGGCGATGGCCGAGCCGATGAAGTTCGACGGCAGCCGCACCGTGCCGATGATGCCGTTGGCGTAGCGGGCCGGGGTGCCGTTGCGGTGTCCTACCGCCTGCCCCAGGTCGTTCACGCCGTAGGCGGCGGAGACCAGCGCGCTGCCTGGGTCGAGATTGGTCATCACCCCGGCCTTCCATTTGAAGGCCTTCTGCACGCGCGCCGCGTCGTGCGCAATGCCGACCACGGTGCCGTCTTCGGCCAGGCCCAGCACCTGGCCGGCCCCATTGGCCGCGCCCAGCGAGCCAAGCACCTGCAGCTGGCCGTTGACGTAGGCGCTGGGCTTGCCGCCCACGGTGCCGGCGATCATGCCGCTGTTATTGATAAACCAGGAAACGTCCACGCTCGCATACGGGCCGAGGACTTGCGCCCGGTAGCTGGGGGCTGCGAGGGCCAGCAGCGGGACTGCCAGCAAATTTGCGAGCAACATGCGATTCAGCATTTTTCACTCCACGATGTGCGTATCGGGAGGTCCATGCTACGCCTGCCGGGCTGCTCAGCGCACACCGTAGCGGGTGCGGATGGCGGCCAGTGCGCCGGTCTGTTCCAGGTGCGCGATGGCGGCGTTGATGCGCTCCAGCTGCAGCGGCGTGGTGCTGGCCGCGTTCAGCATCAGGTGCACCGGCGCGCGGAAGGGGACGAACGGCAGTGCGGACAGCGCCACGCCGAGGCGGCGCGCTTCATGCCGCACGGCGGCGGCGTCGCCCATGATCAATTCGCCGCGTCCGGCCTTGAACATCAGCAGCCCTTGCTCGAAGGTGGCGAAGGTGCTGCGGCGCGCGGCTGCCTCCAGTGCCGGGATGGCTTGCTGATAGCTGTCGCCGTACCAGCCCGCGCGCGGCGCGAGCAGGGACAGGCCGCGCGCGGCGATGGCGTCGAAGCCGGCCAGGTCGCGCAGGCGGGCGGCGTTTTCAGGGCTGGTGAACAGGCCCACGGTTTCATTGCGGTAGGCCGTGCTGAAGCGCGCGTAGGCGCGCCGTTCGGGTGTGTCGGAGGCGGCCAGCATCAGGTCGATCTGGCCCTGCCGGAACAGCAGCTGCCGCCGCAGCGCCGGCAGCTCGGTCGCCACCCGCAGCGTGCAGCCGGCCTGCTTCATGATGGCTTGCACCAGCTCGTAGTCCAGGCCCGACAGCTGGCCCCGCGCATCGATGAAGATGTAGGGAGGCCAGGCTTCGGGCGCCATGGTCAGGCTGCACGCCTGCGTGGCTGCGCCCTGGAAGCACAGCGCGGCGGCAAGAAAAATGGTGCGGGCGTACATGGTCGAATTCGCCAGCCGGTAAAGCTTCAATGTGACAGAACCGGCTGGAAAGTCAAGCTTGCAAGCAGGGAGTTGCCCTTGGCTGCACGCGCATCAGGGGCGCGTCAGCGTCCACTGCTGATTGGTGCCGTTGTTTTGCGTGTACTGGATGATCTGCGCATTTTCCGCCGTGCTCTTGTTGGCGACATCCAGTACCATGCCGCTAAGCAAGTTCTTCACGACGTAGTAGCCGCTGGCCGGGCTGCTCACGCTCCAGTGCTGGCCGTTGCCGGCCCAGTAGCCCCACTGCGCGATATTGGTGCCGGCGCTGCTGGAGTTGCCGTAGTTGTCCAGGCTGAGCAGGCTGTTGGCGTTGATGAAGCTGTACTGGCCGTCGCCGTGCGCCACCGCGTACCACTGCTGGTTCCTGGCGCCGCTGTAGCTTTGCTGCTGCACCATGGCGCCGTTGACGGTGGACGAACCGGCCACCGCCAATGCCTTGCCGCTCAGGCGCGAGGTCAGCACGTAGCGCGCGTCGCTCAGGCCGCCGCAGCCGTTGAAGTCGGTGAAGTTGCGGGTCAATACCGGCCAACCGCCGCTGTAGGTCAGGCGCTGGATGTCCAGCTTGGCGTTGCCGCCGTCGTTCAGGTCGTAGTAGTGGATGGAGGCGAAGTTGCAGCCGTCCTGTTTCAGCACGCCGACGTGGCCCGGGCCTTTGTATTTGCCGTCCACATTGGGCAGGATGGTGCGCGTGCCGGTGTAGGGGCCGGTCACGCTGGTGGCGCGCTGCACCTGCACGTAGTAGGTGCTGTCGGCCCCCTTGCAGCAGGCGCCCCGGTTCACGTACAGGTAGTAGTAGCCGCCTTCACGCACAATGTAGGGCGCTTCGATATCGGCATGGCCGCCGCCCAGGATGGGCGTGACATTGCCGGCCAGCTTGCCGGTGGCCTGGTTGATCTCGGCCACGCCGATGCCGCCGAAGAAGGAGCCGTAGGACATGTAGACCTTGCCGTCATGGTCGCGCAACAGGGCCGGGTCGATGGCGTTGATTTCGCTGGCGCCGCCGAACGATTCCACCACGATGCCCAGGTCGGTCCAGCTGGGATTTTTCAGCGAGGCTGAACGCGCCACCCCGATGGCCGAGGTGGACGTGCCGAAGGTGGACACCGAGTAGTACAGGTAGTAGTAGCCGTTCATGTGGATCACGTCCGGCGCCCAGAACGAGCCGCTGAAGTTGGGCACCTTGGCCGCGATCCAGGACGGGTAGCTGCTGAACACTGGCGCCGGGCCGCCCTGCCAGTTCACCATGTCGGTGGATTTCGAATACCAGATGCCGGTGCCGGTGGTGAAGTTGAACCAGGTGTCGCCGTCCTTGGTGAGCGTGCCGGGATCGTGGGCGTTCTGCAGGCCGCCAAGGCTGATGGCGTGGGTGGCGGGGGCGGCGAGCGCGCACAGCGCCAGGCACAGGCGTGCCAGTAGCTTTTTCATAAGGTCTCCGTTTGATTTTTTATGGTGGTACTTCTTGTGCATTGCGCAGCCAGCTTAGGCCTGCCGTGCGCGCGCCACCAATCACATTTTTTTGGCGACCGATACCGGCTTTGGTATCGCGCTTTGCGACTATGCATATACGAAATGGCAAGTTGGGATTTGGATTTGCGGCGGTTAAGATCGCTGCAACCATCTTGCAAGGAGCCGCATGAACCGCCCCGCCATTCCCCAGCATTCCGTGCCAGCCACGCCGCGCCGCCTGGCGCTCGCGTGCGCCGCCTTGTTTGCGGCCGCCAGCACCGCCACCGCCGCTTCCGCCGAACTTGCCTCACCCGCCGTGCTCGAGCCGCAAGCGCCCGCAGGCGGGACCGCGGATGCCGCGCCCATGGACCAGGTGACCGTGGTTGGTTCGCGCGCTCGCAACCGCACGGTGTTCGACAGCACGGTGCCGATAGACCGCTTCGGCGCGCGCGAAGTGGGCAACGCGCTGGCCTCCGGCGACGTGGGCGCCGCGCTGCAGAACCTGTCGCCCTCCATCAATTTTCCGCGTATCGAATCGAGCGGCGCATCGGACTCGGTGCGCGGCATCCAGCTGCGCGGCCTGGCGCCCGACCAGGTGCTGGTGCTGGTGAACGGCAAGCGCCGCCACGCCAGCGCACTGCTCGACACCGAGAGCAGCTTCGCCGGCACCGTGCCGGTGGATATCAACGCCATCCCTGCGAACGCCATCGGCCACATCGAGATCCTGCGCGACGGCGCCGGCGCGCAATACGGCAGCGATGCGGTGGCGGGAGTGATCAATATCGTGCTGAAGAAGGCGCGTAGCGGCGGCGCCGCATCGGTGGGCTACGGCGCCAACCATACGGACTTCCAGCCGACCGGCCGCACGCTGACTGACGGCCGCACCAGGACCGCCAGCGCCGACTACGGCGTGGCGCTGGGCGAGGCTGGCTATCTGCGCTTCGGCGCCGAAACGCGGCGCCGTTCGCCGACCGAGCGCGCCGGTCCGAGCGACGCCGCCTGGACCTCGTGGAACGCCACACCGGCCGACATGGCCCTGGACGGCCAGGTGCTGTTCAAGTCCGGCGATGCGAAACAGGACAATGGCTCCGCCTTCTATAACGCGCTGTTGCCGCTGGCGCCCGGCGTGGACGCGTACTCCTTCGCCACGCTGAACAAGCGCAAATCCGACGGCAGCGCGTGGTTCCGCTTCCCCGGCGATCCCGCTAATGTGCCGGCCATATACCCCAACGGCTACCGTCCCGTGACGCACGGCGACAAGACCGACGCCAGCCTGGTTGCCGGCCTGCGTTTTGAGCGGGGCGCCTGGCGCCTGGACCTGAGTGCGCGCCAGGGCAGCGACAAGTTCGAATACGGCCTGTCCAATTCCGTCAACGCCTCGCTGGGCGCGCAAAGTCCCACCAGCTTCCACCTCGCCGGGTTCCGCTTCAGGCAGGGCGCCCTGAACCTGGACGCCACGCGCGAACTGGCGCTGGGCCTGCCGGCGCCGCTCAGCGTGGCGCTCGGTGCGGAGTATCTGCGCGAAACCTACCGCAGCAGCGCGGGCGATGCCGCCTCCTATGCCGCCGGCCCGTTCACCGATGCGCCGCCGGGCGCGCAGGCCGGGCCCGGCCTGCGGCCTGCGGACACGTTCGACGGCGGCCGCCACGTGGTCTCGGTCTACGCCGACGCCGAGAGCGAGCTGACCGCGCGCTTGCTGGTGGGTGCGGCCGCGCGCTATTCCGACTACAGCGATTTCGGCAGCGCCTCCACCGGCAAGCTATCGGCGCGCTACAAGCTGGCGGACGACTTTCTGCTGCGCGGCGCAGTCTCCAACAGCTTCCGCGCGCCCGCGCTGGCGCAGACCGGCTTCCGCTTCGCCACGCTGAACTTCAACGCGGACGGCAGCGGCCTGCAGACGGCGGCGCTGCTGCCAGCCGCCGATCCGCTGGCGCGCGCATTCGGCGCGCAGCAGCTCAAGCCCGAGAAGTCCACCAACGTCTCGCTCGGCCTGGCGTGGCGGCCCGCCGCCGCCACCAGCGCCACGCTGGACGCCTACCGCATCCGCATTCGAGACCGCATCACCCGCAGCAGCGATTTGCAAAGCGGCGCCGTTACCGCCTATCTGGCCGCCCAGGGCCGCCAGGACATCCAGTCCGTGGCCTTCCTTGCCAACCTGCTGGACACCAGCACGCGCGGCGTGGATGCGGTGCTGAACCACGAGCTGCCGGCGGCGGGCGGCAAGCTGAACCTGAGCGCCGCGCTGAACGTCAACAAGACCACGCTGGAATCGGTGCGCCGCAGTTCGGATGCGCTGGCGAAGATCGATCCCGGACTGTCGCTGCTGGCCGACACCAGCCTGTTCCGCATCCGCCACGCCTCGCCGAAATCGAAGCTGATCCTGGGCGCGGACTGGCAAGGCGGCGCCTGGGGCGTGCAGGCCAAGGCCACCCGCTTCGGCGCGCTGAAGGACTTTGTGTTCGACGAGGAAGCGCCGCTGGTGGATGGCGTGAACGCGCAGCACTTCGGCGCGGCGTGGTCGGTGGACCTGGAAGCGCAGTTCAAGCTGAACCGGCAGCTGACGCTGAGCGCCGGCGGCAACAACATCTTCGACCGCTACCCGGAGCGCGTGCGCCAGACCAATGCCGCCACCTACGGCGGGGCGCTGCCGTACAACTTCATCAATCCGCTGGGCGTGAACGGCGCCTACTTCTACGGTAAGCTCACTTACACTTTTTAACCAAGGAAATCCATGAATTCCCGTATCGCCAAACTGCTGGCGCTGGCCTGCTTCAGCGCCGCCTTCAGCCAGTCTCCCGCCAGCGCCGCCGACGCGCTGGTGCTGATGACCGACTTCGGCACCTCCGATGGCGCTGTCTCCGCCATGCGCGGCGTGGCCTACGGCGTCGATCCCAAGTTGTCGGTGTCGGACCTCACGCACCAGATTCCCGACTACGACATCTGGCTCGGCGCCTACCGCCTGTATCAGACCGCCAACTACTGGCCGCAGGGCAGCGTGTTCGTGTCGGTGGTCGACCCCGGCGTGGGCACCAGCCGCAAGTCGGTGGTGCTGAAGACCCGGGGCGGCCGCTATTTCGTCGGCCCCGACAACGGTTTGTTTACGCTGATCGCGGAGCGCGACGGCGTGGCCGAACTGCGCGAGATCGACGAGAAAGTGAACCGCCTGGCCGGCTCCGCCGAGTCCTACACCTTCCACGGCCGCGACGTGTATGCCTACGTCGGCGCGCGGCTCGCTTCGGGTCAGATCAGCTACCAGCAGGTGGGGCCGCAACTGCCGGTGGAAGCGGTGGTCAAGCTGGACTACCAAAAGCCTGCGCGCCAGGGCAATGTCCTGCGCGGCATCATCCCCGTGCTCGATGAAAAGTACGGCAATGTGTGGACCAATATTCCCAAGTCGCTGCTGGACGAGCTGAACGTGGGCGTGGGCGACCAGGTGCAAGTGCGCATCCTGCACAAGGGGAAACAGGTTGGCAAGTACGTGGCGCCGTTTCACCACACCTTTGGCGGCGTGCCGAAGGGACAGCCGCTGGTGTACCTGAATAGCCTGCTGGAAGTGGCCGTGGCCATCAGCCAGGGCAGCTTCGCCGCCAGGCACCATGTCGGCTCCGGCCTGGATTGGCAAGTGGAGCTGAGCAAGCCCGGCAAATAAGGTTGTGCCGCCGCCGCATTCCGCTAGAATGGGGAAAAAAGCGGGAGGCGAGGGGATGACGGAAACCACAGCTGGCGCCAGCGCGGGCACCCATGTCCATCATTTGCGGCAGGTGCTGCTCTGGCCCCTGCGCTTGATGCCGGCCACCGGCGCCGACCATACCCATCAGCGCCCCTGGGAGGTGCTGCGCGCGCTGGGCAAGGCGGACGGCGGCTCGCCGTGGCGCGAAGTGGTCGACGAATTCAATGGCGACGCCGCCAATTTCCACGAACGCCACTACAACGAGTTCGTCACCTTTCTGCCCTATGTGCAGCGCTTCCTGTACGGCGAAGCGCGCAGCGGACGCGGCGAAACCTCGGGCGCCGGCATGCGCGTGTTCCGCCGCCACGACGTAGCCAAGGTGCGCGTGACAGCGCGCGCCGGCGACGCGCCCTTGACGCTTTCCATCGTCCACACCGACCTGTACTTTTTCTTCGACGTCGACGTGGTCATGCTCAACCTCGAAGTCAGCGCCGACAACCTGGCGCTGGAGGAAGCGCAGGAGCTGCTGTACCGCTTCGGCCGCGGCTACCCGGCAGGCTGGGACGGCGAAGGCAAGGCGCTGCACTGCATGCACAGCGTGGAATGGCTGGACGCGCAGGAGCGCGTTCTGTCCCGCTCCGATGCGCAGCAGCGCGACGCTTTCCTGTCCCATGTTTGCGAAAAGCGCGCGCCGCGTATCGCCGCGCACTGGCAGTTCATGCTGGAGCCGCTGGTGTACGACCTGAGCGATCAGGCCGGCGCGCTGCGTTACCGCCAGATCGAGTACTACCGCATGCCGGTGATGGCTTACCTGTCGCTGGAAGACCCGCGCGCCTTGTCGCGCGAGGACTTCATCCGCCTTGGACTGGTCACCGGGCAGGGGCGCGGCTCGCTGCCGTACTCGGAGCAGCACCTGAACGACTTCGAGCGGCAGGTGTGCTACGACCGCTTCTGGGGCGGCAGCGGCGCCGCGCCGGACACGCGCTACCTGTGCAGCGGCCTGTCGCTGATCGTGGTGGGCGCGGCCCGCTCGGACTTCTTCTGCTGCCGCGACCGGGGCGTTCTGGCGCAGTTCCGGCACCAGCACTTCCTGCTGTTCCTGATCGCGCACTTGCAAAAATCTTCGCTGCTGATGTTTTCGGACCGCTTGGCCGAAGCGCTGAACTGCCTGAACGTGGTGGATGCGAACAGCGTGCGCCGCTTCAAGCGCCGCATCCGTTCCTCGTTCGAGGGCTTCCTGCGCTTTACCCACCGCTACTGGTTCAAGGACATCTCGGAACAGACGCTGGTGCGCGCGCTGTACGGCATGTGCGCGGCCCAGCTGGGCCTGGAGCGCCTGCACGCCGAAGTGAAGGTGCGGGTGGAGGACATGAACGGCTACCTCGAAGCGGACAGCCTGCGGCGCCAGGCCAACACGGTGGTGCGGCTGACGGTGGTCACCATCTTCGGCCTGATCGGCACCGTGACCACGGGCTTCCTCGGCATGAACCTGCTGTCCGAAGCGGACGCGCCGATGAGCCGGCGGCTGTGGATTTTCGGCGCAGTGTTCGGCGTCACCACGGTGCTCACGGCCTACACCATGATCAAGTCCAAGCGCCTGTCGGACTTCCTGGACGTGCTGTCGGACGAGCGCCTGCCGTTCTGGACCAAGATGAAGGCGCTGGCGGCGGTGTGGCGCACGGAGCAGAACTGAATCGGCGTTAACGCGGCCTGTGCGCCCTCTGCCAGCCGGCCCTCGCCCCATGCGGCCGGGGGGCGGTGCGCCGAGAACCAGGGTGCGTATCATCACTTTCGCTGTTTTTGACGTTACAGGAAAAAACACCAGCGTTTTCAGTGACAGTCACAGGGTGAATGGCCGGCCGTTCTGGTAAGGTGCTGTTTTTGACCGAACCGAAGCCGCGCCATGTCATCACAAAGCCACCGTACCAGCCAGCTGCTGCAACAAGCCGTGGGCTTGCACCAGCGCGGCGACCTGGCGCAGGCCGAGGCGCTGTATGCCGAAGTTCTGCGCCGCGAGCCGGATAATTTCGATGCACTGCATCTGATGGGCGTGCTGGCGCGGCAGGGCGGGGCGCCGCAAGCGGCGATCGGGCTGATAGGCCAGGCCATCGCCATCGATGCGGGCAAGGCCATCGCCCATTGCAACCTGGGGGCGGCCTTGCAGGACGCCGGGCGGCAGGCGGAGGCGCTGGCCAGCTACGAACGCGCGCTGGCCCTGCAGCCAGCGTATCCGATGGCGCTGGCCAACCGCGGCAATGCATTGCGCAAGCTGGGCCGCGTGGACCAAGCGCTGGCCAGCTACGATGCCGCGCTGGCCTTGCAGCCGGCGTACCCGGAAGCGCTGGGCAATCGCGGCATTGCGCTGCACCTTCTGGGACGGCGCGCGGAGGCGCTGGAGAGTTTCGGCCAGTCACTCACCCTCAATCCCAACCTGGCCGAATCCTATTGCGGCGCGGCCGTCACGCTGCAAAGCCTGGGCCGGCACGAGGACGCCAGGCAGGCCTACCGCAACGCGATCGAGGTCAAGCCGTCGTACGCCGAGGCGTGGACCAGCTACGGCACGCTGATGCAGCGCAGTGGCGACTACGCCGGAGCGCTGGACTGCCACGAGCATGCGTTGGCGCTGCAGCCGGGCAGCGCGCCAGCGCATCTGCACCGCGCCAATGCGCTGCGTGCGCTGAACCGCGCCGGCGAGGCGGCTGCCGCTTACCGCGACGCGCTGGCCTGCGGCGCGGATGCCGCGTCGGTGGCCTACCAGCTGGCCGCGCTGGGCGAAGAGGCCGCACCGGCCATGCCGCCGCCGCAATACGTCGCCGCGCTGTTCGACCAGTACGCGGACGATTTCGACCACCACTTGCAGGACCTGCTGCAATACCGCGCACCGCAATTGCTGCTGGCCGCGCTGGACGAATACGCCGGACCGTCCGGCTTGGCCGGGCTGGCCGTGCATGCGGCACAGGCGGCGCAGGCCGTTGATGGCGCTGCCGCCGCCGCGCCCGATCGCGCCGCGCGGACCGGCATCGACGTGCTGGACCTGGGCTGCGGCACCGGCTTGTGCGGCCCGCTGTTGCGGCCGTACGCGCGCACGCTGGCCGGTGTCGACCTGTCGCCGCAGATGCTGGAGCAGGCGCGCCGCCGGGAGGTCTACGATGAACTGGCTTGCGCCGACATCGTCGAGTTCCTGCACGCGCGCGGTACGCCATGCGGACTGCTGGTGGCGGCCGACGTGCTGGTCTACTTCGGCGACCTGCAGCCCGTGTTCCGCGCCGCCCGCCGCGTGCTGCTGGACGGCGGCGCCTTCGCCTTCACGGTGGAAGCGCAGGAGGACGGCGCGCAGCTCATCGATTACTCCCTGCGCCCATCGGGCCGCTACGCGCACTCCCGGGCCTACCTGGAAGCGCTGGCGCAAGCCCACGGCTTCCAGGCGCGCAGCATCGCCGAACAAGTGCTGCGCAAGGACGACGGCCAGGATCTCACCGGCCTGGTCGCGGTCTTCGTCCGTTTATCTTGATCAGCCTCAACATGTAGCAGAGGCCGCTGCGTCACAGCAGGGCTTTTCGCCATTCCTGATGTGATGTAATGCATCACCATTCATGTGATAATTCGCTTCAGCATTTTGCTGCGCGATGTATTGCCGGCGCTTGATATGACTTGCACTGAATTTGCGCGCCGTCTTGGTTTTGCACGGGAAACGCTTTCTCGCATCATGCATGGCGGGGCGCCGGTTAGCCCGGATCTTGCGGTCAGGCTGGAGCGAGCGGGCATCAGTACCGCGCGTGTGTGGCTGGCTGTCCGGGCGGACTACTATTTATGGCATGCGGCCCGCAAGCTGCATCCGCCTATAAAAAAATTCGCAGCAGTCAATTAGCCAGCGCTTGCAGCGCCAGGTGCAGGCGCGGTGCGGCGTGGGTGTAGCCGTATTGGGCGGATTGCGCGTGCAGCAGCCCGAGGTGTGCGCGCAGGGTCTCGGACGGGGCCCGCAGCCAGTCGGCGTAGGCGTGGATCAGCGCGGTGTGGTGCTCGATCCAGTCGCATGACTCTTGCGCCGCGTAGACGGCCAGCTGGCCGGCATAGAATTCGGCGGCCACCGTGTCGCCATCGAGCAGCGACACTTCGGCTGCGCTCAGGTGGAAGCGGTAGGCGTTGTGCGCCAGGCAGTCGCGCGTCAAATGGGCCGCGCCTTGCAGCAGGGCGCGCTTGCGCACGGCGCCGTCCTGCGAGAACAGCGCCAGCGTGCCCAGCACCCATGGGCCGATGAAGTTGTGCAGATGCAGCCGCTCCATCTGCTGTGCCGCCAGCAGGATCTGGCGTTCGGCCAGCGCGCGGTCGCCGCGCAGCCAGGTAATGCGGGCCTGGCTCTCCATCAGGAAGGTTTCGAAGCGCGAGCTGCCCAGCGAGCGCGCCAGTTCCAGCCCGGTTTCCACCTCTTCCGTGGCCTGGTCCAGCAGGCCGTCCGCCACCAGCGCCCAGCCGGCTGTCATGCGCGCGAAGGTCTCGGCGCGGCGGTTGCCGACCCTGCTCGCGATGGCGGCCGACGCTTGCGCATCGCGCACCGCGCCGGCGGCGTCGCCGAGGTAGATGCGGGTGGAGCCGAGCGCGGCGCGGTTCGACGCTTCGATCTGCACGAAGCGGTCCTGCTCGCACATGGCCAGGCATTGCTCGAACAGGTCGAAGGCTTTGCGCATGCGGCCTTGCGCGTAGTACGAGTCGCCCACGCCGCTCAGGGCGCGCGCCTGCGTCTCGCGCATGTCGCTGGCCTGCGCGTAGCGCGCCGCGTCCTCGTGCAGGCGGCGGCATTCGTTGTAGTTCCCGCGCGGGAAGTAGATATTGCCCTTCAGGTAAAGCAGCTTGCCCAGCGCGGCTTCGGCGCCGATCTCCAGGGCCAGCGGCACGGTTTCGTCCAGCAGGCGCTCTTCTTCCTCCAGCTCTTCCAGCACGTTCAGCGTGGCGGCCAGGCCCACCACGGCTTCGATCTTGTCCTGCGGCCGGCCGGCCAGCAGCATGGCGTGCTGGTAGTAGCGGCGCGCGTTGCCCATGTGGCCCATGCCGGCGCTGGCGTGCGCGCGCAGCAGCGCGAGCGGGAAGCTGCTGAAACTGGTGGAATCGGCGGTGTTGCAGGCCGCGGTCAAATCCAGCGCCGCTTCGAACTGGTGCTGTTCCAGCCTGGCGCGGATGGCCGACAGCATCATCTCGAGCGCGCCCGGGTCGGCGGCGCGGTACAGGTGGTGCGCGCACTGCACGGCGTCCCGCCCGCGCCAGGCTTGCGCCGCAGCGAGGTGCAGGCGGCGCTGCTGGGCGGGGTCGATGGCGTCGTAGATGCAGTGCATGACGAGGTCGTGCACGAAACTGTAGCTGTCGCCGCCGGCGCTGCCGGAACCGACCGCCGCGCGCAGCAGGCTGTCGCGTCCGGCCGCTTGAGGCTGGTAGTCCGGCTGGCCGAGCGCGTCGCGCAGCAGCGCCAGGTCGAAGCGGTGGCCGAGCACGGACGCCATGCGCAGCGCGTGCGCGTGCTCGGGCGGCATGCTGTCCAGGCGGGCCTGGACCAGGTGGCGCAGGCTGTCCGGCAGGTGCTGGCCGGGACTGGCCAGCAGCTGGGTCAGGAACAGCGGATTGCCTTGCGCGCGCTCCACGCAACGGGCGCGGTAGGCCGGATCGACGTCGCCGAACTGGTCGGCCAGCACCGCCGCCTCGCGCGGCGCCATCGGCGCCAGGTCGAACACGGACAGGCCCAGGTCGTCCATCTGCTGGCGCAGCGCCGATTCGAGCGGATCGTTCTCCACGCGCGAGGTGATTACCCACAGCACAGGCGCTTCGCGCGACAAGGCCAGCAGCGGGCCGAGCGCGTCGAACAGGTAGGGATCGCCCCAATGCACGTCCTCCAGCGCCACCAGCTGCGGCTCGGTCATGGCCTGGCGCAGCAGCAGCGTTTGCAGCGCGTGCGACCAGCCCTGCTCACGCACCTCTTGGCTCATGGCCGAATACAGCGCATGCTGTTCGGGGCCGAGCGGCACACCGGCCAGCACATGGTAGAACAGTGCCGAGTCGGCCGGCAGGTAGAGCCGCGCTACGGTGTCGGCGATGGCTTGCGGGTTCGCGTGCGCCAGCGGCGAGCCCAGGCCGAGCAGGCTGCGCGCCAGCTGTTCCAGCGGCGCGCGCCAGCCGGCGTCGGCGCCCAGGTCCTGCACTTCGGCACGGTGGCAGCGCATGCCGTGCTGGCGCCCGATGTCGGCGAATTCCTGCGCCAGCCTGCTCTTGCCCACGCCGGCCATGGCGCGCAGGTAGATGATGTGGCCGCACTGGCTTTCTTCCATGCTCTCCACCACGGCCTTGAACTGGCGCGTTTCGGCGTAGCGGCCGATCAGCGGCGGCAGCTGGCTGGCATCGCTGGCGGCCGGCTTGCTGAAGGCCAGGTAGCCGGGATGGCGCGGTGCGTGCTGCTCCTGGTCCTGCTGTTCCTGCTCGAACAGAAAGCGGTTGTCGAGCAGCGGCAGCAGCTTGCGCTCGACATACAGGGGCAGGCGGAAGGCACGCACGCCCGGCGCGGCATGTGGCGCGTCGCCCTGGCGCAAGTCGGGCACGGGGGCGGCCGCCGTCGCGGTGGCCGCGGCGCCGCGTTCCCAGCGCGCCATGCGCAGGGCCATGGCGCGCCCGCCGTGGGTCAGCAGGTGGCGGTTCAGTTCCAGCGCGCAGCGCATGGCGCGCTCGGCGTCGCTGCGGAAGGCCTGGGGCAGGCCGAACACGGCGGACACCCGGCAACCGTCCACCTGCGCCAGGCGGCCGCCGAATTGCTGCGCCACGTAAGCCAGTTCGTGCACCGCTGCGCTGCCTGCGGTTTGCGGCGTGGCCAGTTCAATCTCCAGCATCACCACGTGACGCAGCACGCCGTCCGCTTCGGCTGGCTGGATTGCGGAGGCCTGCGTTGGCGGGAACTGCACGGTGGAAGGCAGCGCGCCGGAAACGATGGCGGCGGACGCAGACAAGGGCGGCGCGGACGCGGCCGGCACGGACGGCCCGGCCGCCAGTTCTTCCAGCGCCACGCCGAACACCTGGGCCAGGTGGCGCGCGGTGCGGTAGAGCACGATCTTGCCGGTTTCCGCGCGCTTGATGGAGGCGATGGAGACGCACAATTGCTGCTGAAAACACAAGTCCGCCAGCGCTTCCTGGCTCAGCCCGCGCGCTTTGCGCAGGCGTTTCAGCAAGGTGGCGTCGAGCAGCACGCGTCCGTCTTGCGGCAGCGGCGCTTCGGCGGGGTGGAAGGAGGGCAGATCCAGACTCATGACGCTGCCACTATAGCATTGCAATGCGGGCCGGCGCGCGCCCGCCTTGCGTTGCCTAACCGCAATATTAGTGAACGATCATTCCTGTCAGCGGCCGTAAAGGACGCAATATCCGCTTGCTGTGATTGGGCGTGGGGTCGTGCGGCGTGAAGCTGGCGGTGAGGCTGTGGGCGTTGGTGCCTAAGTAGTTTCCGCGTATCGCGCCTACAACACGGGCGCCCGATTCGAAGCGCAGCTGGCCCAGCAGCACGTAGGGCACCGACACGGTGGAATAGGTCAGCGCGATGGCGGCCCGCATCGAGGTGTGCGGCGCCACGGTGTAGGGCGTGTCGAACGCCCAGTCGGTCAGGCGGGTGGAAGCGCAGTTGGCCACGTAGAACACGGCAGCGTCCGACAGGACGAATTCGTCGCCGGACACGGCCGGCACGGCGTAGAAATACTCCACGTCCGGGCCCAGGGTGGCACCGGGCAGGTTGGTCCAAGATGACGTTTCGGTCACGGCGATGGACCCGGCCAGCGTATGCACCGACGCTTCGCCGGCGTGGTTGGTGACGGTTTCAGTGTATTGGCTGGCCGGGCTGGTGCGCAGCACGCAGGCTGCGCTGAAGTCGTACTCGATGTGCAGCACTTCTTCGATGCTGATCACGCGGTCGGTCACGGTGGAGGCCCAGATCACGCCCCGGCTGTCGTCGGGGCCGGTGCCGGCGCGTACCGAGAAATTGCCGTCGTCCTGCATGGCCACGTAGAACTCCTGGCCTTGCGCGGTGACCTGGGTGCCCCAGTGCCAGCCGCAGTTGTGCGCCAGGTCGGAGCCCTGGTAGACGCAGAAGTTGCCGTCGCTCTGCACCAGTGCGAAGTAGCGGCCGTGCTGGCCGCCCTTGCGGCTGCTCCACAGCAGGCCCTGCTCGTCGTCGCCGTCCATGCCGCGGTATACGCGCAGCGTGCCGTCGCCCAGCAAGGTGGCGAAGAACAAGCCATTGGCCGACACGATGCTGTCGCCCACCTGCAAGATCTGGTTCATCGGCAAGAAGGTGTGGAAGCGGCGGCCGCCGTGGGTAGGGCGGGGCGGGCTGGCGATGGCTTCGGCGGCGATCTCGTATTGGTGCAGCAGCATGGCGGAGTCCGGCGGTGTGGAAATGGCGCCAGTATGCGGGCGCGCCATGCCGCACAACAGGGCAGCGCGGTCTCAGTTCGGTATCAGCGCCTCCGTTTTAGCAGCCGATGTAACCGCAGGTATTTTAATTCCTTATAAAGCTTTATTTTTTTGAAAACTAATTTAGAATGCCGCACGGAAATGAGGAATGAAAAGTGGAACTGGTATATAAACATGAGCGCATGCTGCTCAGGGCGCTGCTGGCGGCCTCGCTGCTGATCTGGTGCGGGCTGGCGCTGGCCACGCTGGGACAGGCGCTGGCCTGTCTTGTTTTTATTTTTGCAATCACCGTATTCATGCAAGCGGCGCTTGCGGCATATTTAAAAGGCACCGGCGTCCATATCAGTTACCAGCAGTTTCCCGACCTGAAAGCGCGCATTGACGTCTGTTGCCGCCGGCTCGGGCTGGAGCGCATACCGGAAGCGTATCTGCTGCGCAGGCCCAGCGCCTTGACCGTCATGCTGCTGGGACGGCGCTACATCGTGCTGCAGGCCGGCGTGCTCGACGCGCTCGAGGAGCGGGCCGACGCCATCAATTTCTACATCGGCCACGAGATCGGCCACATCACGCGGCGCCACCAGCGCTGGCTGCCCCTGCTGCTGCCGGCCGCCGCGCTGCCGCTGCTGGGCGCGGCCTATGCGCGCGCCTGCGCCTACACCTGCGACCGCCACGGCCTGCACGCCTGCGACGACCTGCGCAGCGCCCAGAGCGCGCTGGCCGCGCTGGCGGCGGGCGGACGGCGCTGGCGCCAGCTCAACCTGGATGACTACGCCGCGCAGGCGCGCCAGGCGTGCGGCTTCTGGATGTCCTTCCTCGAACTGGTGAACAGCCAGCCCTGGCCGGTCAAGCGCATGGCGGCGCTGCGGGCGCTGGCCAGCGGCGCCGAGGCGCTGCCGGCCGCGCGCCACCGGCTGGCCTGGCTGGCGGCCATGCTGGTGCCGCGCCTGGGCCTGGCCGGCGCCGCCGGCGGCCTGCTGGCGCTGGCGCTGCTGGCCGCGGCCGCCGCGCTGGCGCTGCCACGGCTGGGCGAATTCGAGGCGCGCACCCAGCTGGCGCGCGCGGTGCGCGTGGGCCAGGACGCCACGGCGGCGGTGGACCGCTATTACTACGCCAACGGCCGCATCCCGGCCAGCCTGCGCGAGGCCGGCTTCGCGCTGGCCGATCCCGGCCTGGCCGTGGTCGACGCGCGCATCGACGGCGACAGCGGGGTGGTGCGCATCTATCCGGCCGACTTTGCGCTGCGCGGCAAGGCTATTGCCTTCACGCCCGCGCTGGCAGAGAATAAGCGCGTCGCCTGGCGCTGCGCCGGCGAGGACATTCCGGCCCGGCTGCTGCCGCCGGCGTGCCAAAGCAACCAGCCTGCCGGGACTTTTTTTGACAACTAATCTGGAACTGGCCGCCAACGCGGTGATGGCGCTGTCCATCGTGCTGGCCGGACGCAACAATATTCATTCCTGGTGGATCGGCATCGTCGGCTGCGCGCTGTTCGGCGCGCTGTTCTATGGCGTGCAGCTGTTTGCCGACGTGGCGCTGCAGCTGTTCTTTATCGTCACCTGCCTGATCGGCTGGTATGAATGGGCGCGCGGCGGCGGCGGCAAGGCGCTGCCGGTCACCTCCGCGCGCAGCAGCACGCTGGCGTGGATGGGGGCGGCCGGCGTGGCCGGCACCGTGGGATATGGCTTGATGCTGCACCACTACACCAGCGCCTATGCGCCCTTTGTCGACTCGGCGGTGCTGGCCTTCAGCATCATCGCCCAGCTGCTGCTGATGGCGCGCCGGGTGGAAACCTGGCCCGTATGGCTGCTGGTGAACGCGGTGTCGGTGCCGCTGTATTCCAGCCGGGGCCTGTACCTGACGGCGCTGCTGTACGCCGCCTACTTCGTCAACGCGCTGGTTTCCTGGCGCTGGTGGCGGCGCCAGATGAGCGCGCCGGCCGAAATTGGTATATGATGACCATCATGAAGAGTAAAACCCCACCGGCCGGCGCGCGGCGCGCGGCCTCCAGCCGCAAGGAAGCGACGCACGAGCGCATCGTCGAGGTGGCCGCGCGCGCGATCCGGCGCAGCGGCTACGACGGCACCGGGGTGGCCGACATCATGAAGGAAGCCGGGCTCACGCACGGCGGCTTTTACGCGCATTTCGCCTCGCGCGAGGCCTTGCTGGCCGAGGCGGCCGACCGCGCCGGGGCCGATGCGGTGCGCGCCTCGGCCGACATCGCCGCCGCCGCCGCGCCGGGGCAGTCGCTGCAGGCGCTGATGCGGGCCTATTTGTCGCAGCAGCACCTGGAGGCCGTGGAGTATGGCTGCCCGGTGTCCGCGCTGGGCTCCGAGATGCACCGCCAGGCGCCGGAGGTGCGGCATGCCGCCACCCGCCATATCAAGGAAATGATCGACCTGGTGGCGCGCCAGCTGCCCGGCTGGGGGACGCCTGAGGCGCACCAGCAGGCCATGTTCATGGTCAGCGCCATGATGGGCACCATGGTGATGGCGCGCGCGGTGGACGATCCCAAGCTGTCCGAGGCGCTGCGCGAAGCGGCGCTCAAGCATTTTACGGAAGCAGGCAAAGCAGCAGAATAAGGCCGGCCCGGCGGCTGCGCGCCCCGGGCTTTTTTTGTATCATCAATATGATGATCATCATATGGAGAAGTGAAATGGACAGCAAAATTGCAATCGTCACCGGCGCCTCGTCGGGTATCGGCCAGGCCGCCGCCGAGCGGCTGGCGCGTGCCGGCTACAAGGTATACGGCACCAGCCGCCGTGGCGCGCAAGGGATGCAAGGCCGGCGCGGCTTCGAGATGCTGGCGCTGGACGTGACCAGCGACGAGTCGGTGCAGGCGGCAGTCAGCCAGGTGCTGCAGCGGGAAGGCCGCATCGACCTGCTGGTCAACAACGCCGGCTTCGGCGTGGCGCCGGCCGCAGCCCAGGAAAGTTCGATGCGGCTGGCGCAGTCCCTCTTCGACACCAATTTCTTCGGCATGGTGCGCATGGTGCGCGCCGTGCTGCCGCACATGCGGCAGCGGGGCAGCGGGCGCATCATCAATATCAGCTCGGTGCTGGGCTTTGTGCCCATGCCCTATATGGCGCTGTACTCGGCCAGCAAGCACGCCATGGAAGGCTATTCGGAATCGCTGGACCAGGAGTTGCGCACGCAGGGCATCCGCGTGTCGCTGGTGCAGCCGGCCTACATCAACTCCGGCTTCGACGCCAATCAGATCCAGCCCGACGAGGCGCTGGACGAATACCGCGCGCTGCGCGCGGGACTGGACCGGCGCGTCAAGCAAGCCGTGGCGGGCGCGGACGGCCCCGGCGTGGTGGCGGACACCGTGCTGCGGGTGGCGCTCGCGGCTGCGCCGAAAGTGCGCTACACCTCGGGCGCGCTGGCCGGCCGCCTGCGCTTCCTGCGCCGCTTCGCTCCCGCAGCACTGATGGAAGCCGGCGTGCGCAAGGACTTGCGGCTCGATTCGCAGCCTGCGGTGGGCAGGCGCTAGCGGGCGCGCCGGCCAGTCATATATCCAGGCTGAATAAGCTATGCAGTTTTAATTCGTTCTATCCTGGAAACTGCGCCGGTATAGTGCTTACTTCCGCACCGCCCGATTGATCCCGTTTATGTTCCGTTTCGCTCCGCTGCCCATCGTCCCAAGCCGCCACGTGCTGTACATGCTCTGCATGGCCCAGTGCATGTGCCGCGCCGCCTCGCGCTAGTCCGCGCCAAGCCCGCTCTAAAACACCAAGCCTTGCTGCATCCCGTTCCGGCCCACCAGGCCGGGATGGCTGCGCTTACCCCGGTCTTATGCGGACCGGGGCCGCCGTTCCATTCCCACCCAAGAGGAAACCCATGTTCAAACCTTTAGCCATCTCGCTCGCCGTCGCCGCGGCCTTCCCATCCTTCGCCGCTGCGCAGGAACTGGAGCGGGTCATCGTCACCGGTTCCAATATCCGCACCACGCAGAAAGAGGGCGCCAGCGCGGTCCAGGTCATCAGCGCCAGGGAAATCGCCGCCAGCGGCAAGGCCAGCATCGCCGACGTGATCCGCTCGATCTCGGCCAACAGCGGCAACAGCTACAACGAGCAGTACACCGGCAGCTTCTCGGCCGGCACGGCGGGCCTGTCGCTGCGCGGCATCGGCCAGAAGAACACGCTGATCCTGGTGAACGGCAAGCGCGTGAGCCCTTACGCCACGGCGCAGGACCTGCAGGAAGTGTTCGTCGACCTGAACAGCCTGCCGATGGCGGCGGTGCAGCGCATCGAAGTGCTGAAGGACGGCGCGTCGTCGGTGTACGGCTCGGACGCGGTGGCCGGCGTGGTCAACATCATCCTGTACAAGGAATTCAAGGGCACGGAACTGAGCGCGCAGTACGGCAGCTCGACCGAGGGCACCGGCCAGTCCGAGAAGAGCGCGGCGCTGCAGACCGGCGTCGGCAGCCTGGCCAAGGACGGCTACAGCGTGGTGTTCTCGCTGGACGCGCAGCAGCGCGACCGGCTGCAGCAGGACCAGGTGGCGTGGATGGCCGGCAGCGATTTTCGCGGCAACGCCAATGGCGCGCTGGCCTGGGTGCCGGCCAACTACCTGAACAACGATCCGACGCGCCTGCTCGGCGGCCAGCAAGGCCCGCTGCAGCTGCAGCCGTACGGCGCCATCACCCCGGGCAAGGGCGGCACCGTGCAGGCGTATAACAACGCGCAGTTCAAGACGCTGATCCCGGCCATCAGCCGCATCCATTCCTCGCTGCGCGGCACGCTGAAACTGAACGACGACACCGAAGCCTACGCCGACCTGCTGTACGGCCACTCGCGCGCCGACCAGACCTTCGGCGCCCCGCTGACGGTGGGCAGCGGCCTGCGCGCGTGGAACAACGCCAGGCAGCAACTGGACAACATCAGCGTGCTGCTGCCGGTGGGCCACCCGAACAATCCGGGCGCCACGCCGCTGCCGTTCACCGCCACCCTGTTCGACCTGGGCGCGCGCACCAAGCGCGACAGCGTGGACTTCTTCCGCGCGCTGGCCGGCGTGAAAGGCTCGCTGGCAGGCTGGGACTACGATGCCTCGGTGGGCCGCTCCGGCAGCGCGCTGGAAGAAACCGTGAACAACTTCGTCAACCGCTACGAATTCGAGAAGGTGCTGGCCGAGGGCAGCTACAACTTTGCCGACCAGTCGAAGAACAGCGAGGCGGTGCGCAAGCGCCTGCGCCTGTCGACCTTGCGCCCGGCCGAATCGACCCTGGCCACGGTGGACTTCAACGCCTCGAAGGAACTGGCCGAGCTGCCGGCCGGGCCGCTGGGTTTCGCCTTCGGCGCGCAGTGGCGCCGCGAGGCGATGGACTCGCAGACCTCGGCCGCCGTGCTGAGCGGCACCGAGCTGCGCCCGGCCATCAACATTATCCAGGGCAAGCGCGACGTGGCCGCGCTGTTCGCCGAGTTCAACGTGCCGGTCGTCAAGGACCTGAACCTGAACCTGGCCGGGCGCGCCGACCGCTACAGCGACTTCGGCTCGGCCTTCTCGCCCAAGGCCAGCGTGCGCTACCAGGCCGCCCAGTGGCTGCTGTTGCGCGGCACCGTGTCGCGCGGCTTCCGCGCGCCGTCGCTGCCGGAGATTACCAGCTCCACCTCGGTCAGCTACGGCAGCGTGATCGACCCGCGCGACCCCATCACGCCGACCCAGGCGCGCGGCGTGACCAACCTCACCATCGCCAACGCCGCGCTGCGTCCCGAGCGTTCGGGCAACCTGAACCTGGGCCTGGTGATCGCGCCCAGCGCCGACAGCAGCGTGGGCGTGGACTACTACCGCATCCGCACCAAGGGCGTGATCGACACCGAAAGCGCGGACAACATCATCGCCAACGAAAAGGCCGCGCCGGAAAAAGTGGTGCGCGATGCGCAGGGCCGCATCCAGACCCTGTACCGCCAGTACGCCAACCAGGGCGACCGCCTGGTGTCGGGTATCGACATCGACCTGCGCCACCGCATCGGCCTGCAGCAATGGGGCAAGCTGGCGCTGAACGCGCAGCTGAGCCATGTGTTCAAGTTCGAGGCGCCGCTGGCGCTGGGCGAGCCGCTCACCAACGGCGCCGGCAACAACTACTTCGGCTCCATCCCGAAATGGCGCGGCGTCACCAGCGCCACCTGGGATATCGGCGCCTGGGCCAGCACGCTGACCTGGAACTATGTGGACGGCTACGGCCAGACCACGCGCGAAAACGAGCGCGTGAGGCCGGTCGGCACGCTGGATGCGAACGTGGCGTGGAAGCTGACGCCGGCGGCGACGGTGAGCTTCATCGTGCACAACCTGGGGGACAAGCGGCCGTCGTGGGATTCGTCGACGGCGTTCTTCGATTTCACCCAGGCCGACCCGCGCGGCCGCACCGCGGCGGTGAAGCTGAATTACAAGTTCTGAGCTACTGCTTCTGATCCTGGTTGTGGTCCTGCCCCTGGCCCTGGCGGAAAGCGCTGGGGGTGACACCCATGCGTTCGCGGAAGGCGGTGGCGAAGTTGCCGGCGTTGTTAAAGCCGATCAGCAGCGCGATGTCCTGGACATCGATGTCGGTCTCGCGCAACAGCTGCACGCCGCGCGCGATGCGCTCTTCGCGGATGAAGGCGAACACCGTCATGCCGGTCTGCTCGCGGAACAGCTGCGACAGCTTTTCGCGGTAGGTGCCCACGCTGCGCGCGATCTCGGCCAGGCTGGGCAGGGCGCTCAGGTTGTCGGAAATGAGGCGCTTGGCGGCGTTGACGATCACCGCGTCCGGGTCGGGCTGCGGCGCAGGGAGCTGCACGGCGGCTGCCGGTTCCGGCTCGGGCTCGCCGCGCGTGCGCCGCATCAGGTTCAGGTGCACGTGGATGCGCGCGGCCAGTTCGCCCGGCGTGAACGGCTTGGATACGTAATCGACGCCGCCGATCGACAGGCCCATGATGCGGTCTTCGGCGGCGTCGGCGCCGCTGAGGAAAATCACCGGGATGTCGTAGGTGGCCGGATTGGCCTTGAGCAGGCGGCAGCAGGTGTAGCCGTCCATATTGGGCATGCGCACGTCCAGCAGGATCAGGTCGGGCTGGTTGGCCAGCGCCAGTTGATAGCCCTGCATGCCGTTGAACGCCACCGACACCCGATAGGGCAGCTCGCTCAGCAGATCGACCAGCATGCGCTGTTCGAACGCGGAATCGTCCACGATCAGGATGCTGCGTACATTGGCGTCGCTGGTTAAATACATGGTCGGCTGGTCAGGTTGGAGCTACCGCTGTTGCGTATTATGCCTATCTTTTAAATTTTTTTAATAGATTTCTCCGCGTGCAAAACATCTATCGCGTCTAGCAAAAGCGTAGTTTCTCAGGATAGACAATAATTGAATCGGGTGTTGAGCCGATGCAACCAAATGTCGGCTCATAAACTTGGTTATCATGAGTTCACTCTCAGTACATGGAAAAAGAAGGTGCATGCAGCACCCAAGATGCAAGTTAGCGAAGTTCTTGCTGGCCAGTTGGTCGCGGAATGTGACTTTTAGTTTTCAGACTAATCTTGATCGAAGGAGTTGCAAAATGAAACACACTGACTTTGGACGTATGCCATGCCCGATCGCCCGCAGCCTGGGCAAAGTGGGCGAGTGGTGGAGCATCCTCATCCTGCGCGATGCATTCTATGGGCTGACCCGTTTCGACGAGTTCGAAAAAAGCCTCAAAATCGCCCCCAATATGCTGACCCGCCGCCTGGCTGGCCTGGTCGAAGGCGGCCTGATGGAGCGCCGCCAGTACAGCGCCCGTCCGCCCCGCTACGAGTACGTGCTGACCAAGGCCGGGCGCGATTTCAAGCCTGTGCTGCTGGCCTTCGTGGCCTGGGGCAACGACCACCTGGCACCGGAAGGCGCCAGCCTGCTGGTGGTGAGCCGTGAAACCGGCAAGCCTGCCGACCAGGTGCTGGTCGACGCGCGCACCGGACTGGCCATCAACGACGAGGACTACATGTTCGCGCCGGGCCCCGCCGCCAATGAATTGATGCGCATGCGCCTGGACGACATGGGCCGGCGCGGCGTCCAGTAACCCTTCATCGCCGTAGTTCAAGGCTGCAGCTGTTCGTAGACCGCGTTGGCGATCTGCGACAGCTCGGCCTTCCCCAGCGCGCCCGAGAGCGCGTATCCGTAGCTGCCATCTATCCAGTAAAACACACTGAGCGCGCCATCCCTGGCGTAGCGGAACCCGGTGTCGCGGCTGCCTGCCTGTCCCGAGGACACGTACAGGGTCAGCCGCTGTCCGCTGGCGTCGGTGTACATGAATTGCGCCACCGGGCCGTTATCGCCCGGCAGCAGCCTGCCGCCCACCAGTTCGTAGCCCAGCGGCGCCAGCCGGGGCGGATGCAGCGGCGTGCCCAGCCGTTTCGACAGCCAGGCCACCAGGTGTTCCTGCTGGTCCGCGCCCACTTCCACCGGATGCCGCACTTCGGGCGCGTACACGCGGTGCGCCAGCGCGGCGCGGTGCGCCAGCGCCGCGCTGCCGCGTGCCTCCGTTGCCAGGCCGCCGCCGGCCGCGCCGCGCGGGTCCGCAGCCGCGGCGCGGGCCAGGTCGCTGTCAGCGGTGCCCGGCTGCCCGCCGAAGCTGCCGTGCGCCACCCAGCCGAGCGCCGCACTCGACAGCATCAGCGCCACGCTGGCCGCGTAGCGCCGCAGCGGCCAGCCGTAGCGCTGCCAGCCGCGCGGACGCAGCATGCCGCGTGGAATGGCTTCGTCCAGCACCGGGCTGTACAGCGAGCGCAGCGCCACGTTCTGCTGGCGGTAGGCGCGCAAGCGCGCGGCCTCCTGCGGGTGGTGCTCCAGGTAGCGGTCGATGTCGGCGCGGCGCTCCTGCGCCAGGCGGCCGTCCACCCAGGCCTGCAGTTCGGCTTCGGTGACCGGATTCATGGCAAGGCCCTCATTTCACCACCTTCAACGTTGAGATCGGCGCCTGGCCCAGCATCAGCAGCCGCAGCCGTTCGCGCGCGCGCGACAGGCGCGACATCACGGTGCCGGGTGGAATGTTCAGGACGGCGGCCACTTCCTCATAGCTCATGTCTTCCAGCGCCACCAGCAGCAGCACTTCGCGCTGCTCGGCCGGCAGCAGTTGCAGCGCGGCCTGCATGTCGCGGATTTCCAGGCGGTCGCCGGCGGCCGGCGCGCTGAGCGAGCCCTGCAGCTCCTCGCTCAGCTCCACCGTGTGCAGCGCCGGCTGGCGCAGCCGGTCCACATGCAGGTTGTGCATGATGCCGAACAGCCAGGCCCGCATGTCGCCGCCGCGCCGCCAGGACGGCAGCTTGTGCCAGCCGCGCTCCATGGTGTCCTGCACCAGGTCGTCGGCGCCGGCGCGGTCGCCCAGCAGCGCGCGCGCGTAGCGGCGCAGGCGCGGGATGCAGGCGGTGAGGCTGGCGCTGTCGTCTTGCATGATGGCGGGCGTGGTTGAGCGGCTGTGCGGCTTGGCGCCTAGTCCTTGACCACGTGCCACACGTCCTTGAAGTTGTCGCCGCTGCGGTCGCCGGCCTTGGCGTCCTGGACGAAGGTGTACAGGGGCTTGCCCTTGTAGGCCAGCTGCTTGCTGCCGTCGTCGCGCGTCACCACCGAGTAGGGGGCGGCCACTTTCTCCGGCGCGGCCACGGCCGGCCAGTTCTGGATGCAAGGCCCGTTGCAGGCGCTCTTGCCGCTGCCGGCCGTGTCCTTGTCAAAGGTATAGACGGTCATGCCGGAACCCGTGACAAGCACGCCGCCGTCTTTTTTCAGGTCTTGCGCGTGGGCTGCCCCGCCCGCGAGCAGCAGGGCGGCGATGGCGATCATGGTCTTCATGGATATCTCCTTGGTTTGGGTGAATGGGTGCAACAATTGCGTATACGTAAGCTGCGGCCCCTTTATTCCATCGCGCGTAAAATTTTCTCTCCACACCTTCAAGGATAGGAGATCCCCATGAACAAGGCAAAACTGGCATTGATCACGGCTGCCCTGCTGGGCGCGTTGTCGGCACAGGCGCAGAACCTGGCCAAGTCGGACCAGCAGATGCTGCTGCAGCTGGCGCAAGGCAATATGGCGGAAATCGAAGCGGGCAAGATCGCACTGCAGAAATCGCAGAACACCGAGGTGAAGGCCTTCGCGCAGCAAATGATCGACGACCACACCAAGGGGCTGCAGGAGGTGCAGAGCGTGGCCCAGAGCAAGGGCGTGACCTTGCCGTCCGAACCGGACGCCAAGCACAAGGCCATGGCCAGCAAGCTCAACAACCTGTCCGGCGACGCGTTCGACCGCACCTATCTGGCCCAGGCGGGCGTGGCCGACCATAAGAAGACCCACGCCCTGGTGCAAAAAGTGCAGTCCAGCGCCAAGGATGCCGATGTCAAGGCGCTGGCCGCCAAGCTGGAACCGACCGTGGCGCAGCACCTGACCCATGTGACGCAGCTGAACGCCAGCATCAAGGGCAGCAGCGGCACTGCCAGCGGCGCCAGCGGCAGCGAGGGCGCGACCGGCAGCGGCGCCGACGGCGCCATGGGCAGCAAGACCGACAGCGCAGCCAAGCGGCCGCGCGCCGTGCCGGACAAGGCCAGCGGCAACACCGATAATCCGGAGAACAAGCAGAATCCGACCACCCAGCCACCCGCGCCGATCAAATAGGGCGGGCTGCTGCATGGCAAGCATGGGTACAATGAGCGCCCATGCTCGCCATTCTTTCCGTCACCTTTCCTTTCTTTGCGCTAGTGCTGTGCGGCTACGTGGCCGTGCGGCGCGGCATGCTGCCGCAGTTGGCGATTCCCGGCCTGAACAGCTTCGTGCTGTATTTCGCGCTGCCGTGCATGCTGTACCGCTTCGGCGCGGGCACCCCGATTTCGCAGCTGCTGGACGTGGGCGTGTTCAGCGTCTACCTGCTGTGCGCGCTGGCCATGGTGGGCATCGCCATGGCCGCCACGCTGCGCCGCAGCGGCTGGAACGACGCCGCCTTCGGCGCACTGGTGACGGCCTTTCCGAACACCGGCTTCATGGGCGTGCCGCTGCTGCTGGCGCTGGTGGGGCCGCGCTCGTCGGGGCCGGCCATCGTCGCCATCGTGGTCGACATGATCATCACCAGTTCGCTGTGTATCGCGCTGTCGCGCATGGGCAGCGGCGCCGGGCGGGAGGCCCTGGGCCGGGCGCTGCGCGGCATGCTGGGCAATCCCATGCCCTGGGCCATCGCGCTGGGCGGACTCAGTTCGGCGGCCGGGCTGGCCTTGCCCAAGCCGGCCATGCAGACGGTGGGCCTGCTGGCCGACGCCGCCTCGCCGGTGGCGCTGTTTACCATCGGCGCGGTGCTGGCGCGTTCGCAGATGAGCGTCGGCACCGGCGCCGCCGCGCCGCAGCCGGTGCGGGCCGTGGCGCATGGCGGCCGGGACAC
>NZ_BAAKJE010000246.1:0-17370 GCF_059704565.1 Massilia sp. NBRC 108631 | reverse complement strand
GCCGGCCGCCGAGCAAGCGGCCGGCGTCGCGGGCACCGTTCCGCTCGCGCCGCGCGAAGCCGGTGCGGCCGGCGCCGTGGCCGCAGCGCCGTTGGGTGCGCCAGCCGGCGCTCCTGCCGGCGCCCCTGCCGGCGCCCCTGCCGGCGCCCCTGCCGGCGCTCCTGCCGGCGCCCCTGCCGGCGCCCCATTCGGCACGCCGCTCGACGACCGCCTGCTGGCGGTGCTGCGAGGCGGCAGCGACACGCCGTGGAGCGACATGAAGCTGAACGGCGCGGTCAGCGGCAATAGCGCGGTTTCGGTCGCCACGGGCGCCAATCTCATCACGGAAGGCGCGTTCAGCAGTGCGTCCGGCCTGCCCATGGTGATCCAGAACTCGGGCGCCAATGTGCTGATCCAGAACGCCACCATTGTGAACGTGCAGTTCAAATGAGGACGCTGCGCACAGCCCGGCGCATCAGGGCGTGGCTGGCGCCGGCGGCGGCTGCGCTGCTGGCGCTGTGCCTGCCGGCGCCGTCTTCACTGGCCGCTGACCTGGCCGGGGCCGACGGCGCCAGCTATGCGTTGCGTATTTCCAGCCTGAAAGAAGTACGCTTCCGTTCCACCGTGCGCCAGCAGTTCGACTACAGCTGCGGTTCGGCGGCGGTGGCGACACTGCTGACCTACCATTTCGACCACCCCGTCTCCGAGCAGGCGGCGTTCCAGCAGATGTATCTGCACGGCGACCAGCAGCGCATCCAGCGCGACGGCTTCTCGCTGCTGGACATCAAACGCTACCTGGCCAGCCTTGGCTACGCGGCGGACGGCTTCGAGCTGCCGCTGGAGAAGCTGGCCGAGGCCGGTTTGCCCGCCATCGTGCTGGTGGCGGAGCGGGGCTACCACCATTTCGTCGTCGTCAAGGGCGTGGCCGGCGGCCGCGTGCTGCTGGGCGATCCGGCCGGCGGCACGCGGGCGCTGCCGCGCCGCCAGTTCGACGCCATCTGGCAGGGCGGCCTGCTGTTCGTGGTGCACGGCAGTCCGGGCACGCCGCGCTTCAACGCAGCCGCCGACTGGCGGGCCGCGCCGCAGGCGGTGCTGGCCGGCGGCATCGAGCGCGACAGCCTGCTGCGCCAGACCCTGCCCAAGTTGGGCGACGGCAATTTTTAAGGAGTGCGCGATGACCCATCTGCGCTGCATCGCCGCCTTGTGCGGCTGCGTTTTTTCCGCCGGGGCGGCGGGGCTGCCGCCCGGCTGGACGCCGGTGCCGGACCAGACGCTGGAGGAGCGGCGCGGCGGTTTCGACACCGGCAGCGGATTGCTGGTTTCGCTGGGCGTCGAGCGGCTGGTGGCCATCAACGGCGGCACGGTCGCCAGCAGCCAGTTCCATATCGCCGACCTGGCGCGCATCACACCCGGCGAAGCCTTGCAGGCGCAGGCCGCCATCCAGCCCCTGCTGGTCCAGAACGGCATGGGCAATGCCGCCCCCGCCGGCGTCCCGGCGTTGTTTATTCAGAACACCGTCAACGATCAACTGATACAGAGCCAGACAACGATCAATGCAGCCGTTTCCAGCTTATCTATGCTGACCAGTACCAATTTTGAAAGCAGCATGCGCGTTGCGCTGTCGAGTGCGCTCGCGCCCAGATAAGGAGGAGTGCATGCGCCTTGCAAATGTATTGCGCGCCGGCTCGGCCGGCGTGTCGATGATGGTCTGTATTACGCTGGCCCACGGCCAGACCGCCGCGCCCGGCACCGCCGAGCTGGCGCTGGAAATCGAGGCGCTGAAACGGCAACTGGCCGAACAGCGCGCCCTGCTGCAGCAGTTGCGCCAGCAGATTGCGGGGCAGGCGGGGCAGCCGCCAGCGCAGCAAATGGCGCAGCAGCCGATGCAGCAGCCGATGCAGCAAGCGGCGCAGCCGGCGCCAGGCCCGCAGCCCGCTCCCAGGCCGCCGGTGGCGCAACAGCCTGCGGTCCCGCAACCCGCAGCGCGCCAGCGTGACGGCGCGCCGCCGGCGGTCGGCCAGGCGCCGCAGCGCGACGGCCGTCCGCCGGAGGTGGCGCCGCTGTTCGAAGCCCCCGGCGTGCTCACGCCCAAGGGCGGCTACGTGCTGGAACCGTCCTACCAGTTCGGCTATTCGTCCAGCAACCGGGTGGTGCTGGTTGGCTACACCATTATTCCCGCTTTGCTGATCGGCCTGGTCGACGTGCGCGAAGTCAAGCGCAACACCATGACCGCCGCGCTGACCGGCCGCTACGGATTGACTCCGCGCACCGAGCTGGAACTGCGCATTCCCTACGTCTACCGTTCCGATTCCACCGTAAGCCGCGAAATTTTCACCGGCACGGCGGTGGAAAACGTGTTTGCCACCAGCGGCCGGGGCCGCGGCGATGTGGAACTGGCCGTGCGCCACCAGCTCAACGCCGGCGGTCCCGACCAGGCCTACTATGTGGCCGGCCTGCGCCTGAAAAGCCGCACCGGGCGCGACCCGTTCGAAGTAGTCACGGACTGCGTGCAGCGCTGCGTCGGCCCCAACGCCACCGGCACCGGCCTGCCGCTCGACCTGCCCACCGGCTCCGGCTTTTACGGCCTGCAACCCAGTATCACCTGGCTGTACCCGTCCGACCCTGCCGTGCTGTTCGGCAGCGTCAGCTACCTGCACAATGTGCAGCGCAGCGGCGTGCGCCGCCTGGTGCGCAACGGTGAATTCGAGGACCTGGGCAGGCTGAAACCCGGCGGCGTGATCGGCTTCAACTTCGGCATGGGACTGGCGCTGAACGAGAAGACCACCCTCAGCCTTGGCTACAGCCACGACTCCATCAGCCGTACCAAGCAGAACGGTGTGCCGGTGCCGGGTGCGGTGCGCACCCAGCTTGGCACCTTGCTGATGGGCTTTTCCTATCGGATCAGCGATAAGCGCGCGCTCAACGTCTCGGTGGGCGCCGGCCTCACGCGGGACACGCCCGATGTGACCCTGTCGGTGCGCTACCCGGTCAGTTTCTGAGCGCCGTTGTTGCTGTTGCACACGTATCGTATTTTTACGATATGATGTGCAATTCAACAACATTCATCGAAAGAGCCACCATGAATTCTCGTCGCATTCCCGCCGCCGTGGCCGTCGCCATTGCCGCCATCCTGGGCCAGGCGCCCGCGTTCGCCGCCGCGCCGCTGGCCAAGAGCCAGGCCCCCGGCTACTACCGCATGATGCTGGGCGACTTCGAAGTGACCGCGCTGAACGACGGCACGGTGGACCTGCCGGTCGACAAGCTGCTGCACGACAAGCCGGCCAAGACCAACCAGGCGCTCAGCAAGTCCTTCCTGAAAGCACCGCTGGAAACCTCGGTGAACGGCTACCTGGTCAACACCGGCAGCAAGCTGGTGCTGATCGACACTGGCGCGGCCGGCCTGTTCGGCCCCACCCTGGGCAAGCTGCTGGCCAACCTGAAAGCGTCCGGCTACCAGCCGGAGCAGGTCGATGAAATCTATATCACCCATTTGCATCCGGACCATGTGGGCGGTGCGGCGGCCGCCGGCAAGGCGGCTTTCCCGAACGCGGTGCTGCGCGCGGACAAGCACGACACCGATTTCTGGCTGAGCAAAGTGAACCTGGAGAAAGCGCCGGCCGACAAGAAGGGTTTCTTCCAGGGCGCGATGGCGTCGGTGTCGCCTTACAGCGACGCGGGCAAGCTGAACCCGTTTGAAGGCAATACCGAGCTGGTGCCGGGCATCAAGGCCGTGACCCGCTACGGCCACACGCCGGGCCACACCACCTATGTGGTGGAAAGCCAGGGTCAGAAGCTGGTGCTGCTGGGCGACCTGCTGCACGTGCAGGCCGTGCAGTTTGACGATCCATCGGTGACCATCGACTTTGACAGCGACAGCAAAGCCGCGCTGGCCCAGCGCAAGCTGGTGTTCGCGGAGGCGGCCAAGCAAGGCTACCTGGTCGCGGCGTCCCACCTGCAATTCCCGGGCATCGGCCACATCCGCAGCCAGGGCAAGGGTTACCAGTTCGTGCCGGTGAACTACACCATTCCGCGCTGAGGCGGAACCGGCTGGGCTGGCAGCCGGATTTAAACCAGCTGGAACCAGCCCAGCGCCGCGCCGCCCGCCAGCAGCCACAGCAAATGAAGGCGGGTGCGCCAGATCACCAGGCCGGCAGCGGCCGACAAGGCCCACAGCGGCCAGTGCGCTGCGGTGTCGGCGTTGGCGGTGGCCAGGATGATGCCGGTGGAAACCAGCAGGCCGACCACCACCGGCGCCATGCCCTGCTTGAACGCGCGCACGCCGCGCCGTTCGCGGTTGCGGTGCAGCCACTGCGCCGCCAGATACGTCAGCGTCGTGCTTGGCAGCATGATGCCGGTCATGGTCACCAGCACACCCAGCACGGCGGCTACCCAGCTGCCCGCGTTCAGTCCCACATTCCAGCCCATCAGCGCCACGAACAGCACGTTCGGGCCCGGCGCCGCCTGCGCAATGGCAATGGCGTCGTTGAACTGCGCCGGCGTCAGCCACTGGTGCTGCTCGACGAGGTAGCGATGCATTTCCGCCGTGGTGGAGATGGCGCCGCCGATCGACATCAGCGACAGCAGCAGGTAGTGGCCGAACAGGCTGATCCAGTCGCCCAGGCTCAACACGATGTGGATGGGGGGAGTCATGCCTTGATCCTGCGGTAGGTGAGGGCGCAGCACAGGCCGCCAAGGCCCAGCAGCACATAGGCGAGCGGCACGCGCAGGAAGGCCACCAGGGCCACGCCCAGCACGGCCGCCGGCAGGCTCCAGGCCAGCGGCAAGGGGTGCTTGCGCAGCGCTGTCGCAAGCTTGAGGCCGGTTGCCCCTATCATGCCCGCCGACACCGCCGCCATGCCGCGCAGGGCGCCTTGGACTCCCGGGTGATCGGCGTAGTGCGCGTGCAGCACGGCCAGCATCAGCACCACGAGCAAGGGCACCGCCAGCATGCCGGCCAGCGCCGCCATGGCGCCGCGCAAGCCGAAATAGCGCGCGCCGATTACCAGCGACAGGTTGACCACATTGGGGCCAGGCATGATCTGTGCGACCGCCCATTCCTCCAGGAACTCCTCTTGCGTCAGCCAGCGCTTGCGTTCCACCATCTCGCGCTGGACCACGGCCAGCACGCCGCCGAAGCCTTGCAAGGCCAGCAAGGTGAAGGAAATGAAGAGGTCGCTTAGCGACTTGGGCCGGGGCCGCTGCGCATCCGTTTCAGGAGGGAATTCATTGCTGGATATCATCCTGCCATTATCCTTGACTTTGGGATTTATTGTTCGATACTCCTTTCACCGGGCTTTACCGGCCCGCCCGACCTGTGAAGGATGATGATGGATGCAATGACACTTCCTGCCCAGTCCGAGAGGCTGGCGCCACCTCAACAGCGTTCGGATGAGCGCTGCAGCGAGATCGTGAACAAGGGCATTGCGGTGCAGAACTGCTTTAGCACCTTGTGCGCGATCGAGTATCTCAAGTCCAACAATGTCCGGCCGGACGTCATCGAGCGCGTGCTGCTGCATCCCGATCTGCGCCGAAAATTCCCCCATTAAGTCTTAATTCCCGCAATTTCCGCCCGCTGCCGCAGCAATGCCCCGGCGGGCCGACTTATGCACAAAAATTGGTAATAAGAAAATGCGCAAAAATATTTTGCGGACCCTTTGCTTCTTGAGCTAAGTGATTGATTTTTAAGGGTATAAAATCTGCCTTTTGAATGGGCAGTTTGTTGAAAAGCCCATAGATACGGGCTGTCTGGGCTGTCAAGTGGCCCTTATCCACAAAGTTATCCACATTCGCTGTGGATATCGGAAAAAGCGCTTCAGAATCCGCCACTTAGCGCAACGGCGAAGAACGATGGGGGTGTGTACGGGGCAAGATGCGGGGAGTTCCCGGCGAGATAACTACTGTACGAGCATACAGTGATTTGTCGAGGCGGCTTACCGGCGCTCCTCGCCGGCGTCGTCCGCAACCGCGCTCAGCACCAGTTTACGGCCCAGCAGCGCCTCTTCAGGGGCACCCAGCAGCGCGGCCGCCAGGCCGTTCAGTCCCAGGATGCGGCGCTGCTCGTCCAGCACGAAGCGCACACTGTTGTCGAGCTGGGCCTGGAGTTCCGCCAGGTGGCGGTCCGCCTCCACCAGGTTGGCGTAGCCGCGCAGCGAGGAGATCACCGTGGTGAACAGCTTGCGGGTGGTGAGGTCGCTTTTGCACCAGAAATCGTTGATGTCGTAGTCCAGGATGATGCTGTGTTCCAGCGCCTGGCCGGGCTGGCCGGTGCGCAGCACGATGCGCACCAGCTTGTTGTGCAACTCGTCGCGGATCTGGCGCGCCACCTTCAGGCCCGCCTCGCTGGTTTCCATGATTACGTCCAGCAACACCAGCGCCACGTCCGGTGTGGTGCGCAGGATGTGCAGCGCCTCGTCGCCGCTATAGGCGTGCAGGAAGCTCAGGCGGCGCCCCTGGAAGCAGGCGTTGCTGAGAGAAAATTTGGTGACCACATGGACATCCACGTCGTCATCGACGATCAGGACGCGCCAGGGCGCGAGGACGGGCGCGGGGCCGGACTGGTCCGCATTGGCAGGCATATCTTCTTCTATCATCCAGTCGGCGCTGGTATCTTCTTTCACGTCCATGCACAATCCCGTGGGCTAGTAAAACTGTGAGTGCATCTGCTTCCGTCAACACTATTCCTCGCCTGCATTTTTGTCAAAGGATTCTATCGGGCACTTCCCGGCAGGTGAAAAATATTTTTTCAACTGGCAAAAAACCAGTCCATGATGCGTCCAGATGCCTTTCCAAGTCGTTGATTTTATTGAGTTTAAAAACTGCCTGCCAAACTGGCATTTTATTGAAACCCGCACCAGTGCTGGCTTTGCGGGCTGTCAAGTGGCACTTTTCCACATCGTTATCCACAGTTGATGTGGATAAGCTGAAAAAGCGCTTTAAAAACGGCTCTTTACAGCCGCTTCTTCAAGTTCTCCAATTCCGCCATAAAACGGTCACAGGCCAACGCCGGCGGCCACGGCTCCCAGGGGGCGCCGCCGTAAATGGCGTGCAGCGGATCGGTTTCCAGCACGCCGGCGCGTATCTTCAGCGTCCGCCGCACCTCCTCGGGCGACCAGCCCACCACATGCACCGCCTCGCTGGCGGCCGCCAGGCGGTCGGCCTTTTTGTGGATGCGGTGCTCGGCCGGCGTCCAGCCCGGTACCCCGTAGCGCAGAAACACCGCGCGCTCGAGACGCTGGCTCAGCGCCCGAAAACTGTCGCCCAGGAACGGTTTCAATACCGAGATGCAGTCGAAGCCCAGCAAACCCTCCTCGGCGTCGTGCAGCAGTTCGCGCAGCTCCAGCACCGGGTTCATCGGCTTGCTAGCCCAGCCGCGCCGCAGCTGCAGCACCGACAGCGAATGCTGGGCAACCGACAAGGGTAGCGGCCACGCCGAGTGCCCACCCCAGCGGTAAGTGCGCGCCAGGCCCAGGGCGAGGTCGCCATCGTCCCAGTCGAAGGGAGTGGGATCGAGCAGGTCCAGTCTCTTTCCGGAAGGCATGCGGACCCAGGCGCGGGTCTGGTCGCGGGTGTGGTGATTAACGCGGCTCATCCCGCATTGTAATCCGGCCACGCCCATTATGGAAATTGGTATGCTTTAGAGCAATACTGTGCATTTTTGCAATACACTGGCGGCTGTCCTTACCTACTCTGGAGACACCATGGCGGCACGTCCTTCCTACCTCTATCCCGGCGGCTCGGTGATGATGCATTCCCCGCTGCAGCTGAAACAGTCCGATATGTACGGCTTTTTCGTCAAGGGCGACCTGGCCAGGCTGCAGCGCACGCTGGACGCCGGCCTGAACGCGGTGGCCAACGGCCGCATGCGCTTCCAGGCGCTGTCGCCTTACGTGATGCTGACCTTTACCCGCGTCAACCATGCCGACTCGGCGGTGGCGGCGGACCAGGCCAAGGGCTGGATCTCGGAGGTGGACATCGTCACCTGGATCATGACGGGCGCGATGGACGCGCAAGGCAAGCTGGACCATATCTACTGGTATCCTTGCCACATCTTCGTCGATGACGCCATGGCGCTGATCAATGGCCGCGAGCTGTTCGGCTATCCCAAGTACTTGTGCGAGTACGAGATCCCGGAGGCGGGCGCGGCGCCGCTGCGCTGCTCGGTGGCGGCCAAGGGCTTCCATCCGTTCTCGCCCGACACGCGGATCGCCATGCACCCCTTGCTGGAAGTGAACGCCACCGAAAAGACCGGGCTCGACAAGCCGATCGGCAGCGTCGCCGACCTGCTCGAGGAAGCCATCACCCTGTTCCTGTCGCTGCCGGACTTCTTCAATATGGACCAGGACGGCTGGGACGACGTGCTGTCGCTGCTGCGCAACCCGCGCATCGACCAGCTTTTCCTCAAGCAGTTTCCCGACAGCGCCGGCATCAAGGCCGTGTACCAGGCCATCGTGGCCGCGCCGGCGGAGATAGACACGCTGCACAGCGCGCGCCTGCTCGGCTACGAATACGAATGCGTGCTGCATGCCTTCGACAGCTTCCCGCTGCACGAAACGCTGGGCCTGCAGCTGGGGCCGCAGCCAGCGATCCTGCCGTTCAACGTGAAGTTCGACTTCACCGCCATGCCAGGCGAGGAGCTGGTGGACAACTCCAGCATCGCGCCGGAAAAGATCGCCGTGCTGGGCGGCGGCGTCGGCTCGATGACGGCCGCCTACTACCTGACCGACCAGCCCGGCTGGCAGAACCGCTACGACATCACGGTCTACCAGCAGGGCTGGCGCCTGGGCGGCAAGGGCGCCAGCGGGCGCAATCCCGCCATGGGCGAGCGCATCGAAGAGCACGGCCTGCACATCTGGTTCGGTTTTTACGCCAACGCCTTCCGGATGATCAAGGCCGCCTACGCCGACCCCGGCCGCACGCCCGGCCAGGCGCTGGCCACCTGGCAGGACGCGTTCAAGCAGCACGATTACGTGGCCCTGTCCGAGAAGGTCGGCCAGGAGTGGCGCAGCTGGTCCATCGTCTTCCCCACCTTGCCGGGCGAGCCGGGCGAGGGCGGCGGCGACGTCACGCTGTGGCAGATGGCGGTGGCCATGGTGGGCTGGATCGAACAATGGCTGCGCGACGTGCGCGCTGTGACTGCCGGGCTGGAGCACCAGCGGGAATTGCCGCGCGGCGACAGCCTGCCGGACTGGCTCCACAACATGGCCGACGCCGTGCGCGGCGAAGCGCTCGACCTGGCCGGCGACGTGGTGGTGTCGGCCGGCGCGCTGCTGGCGCTGGTGAGCAATTTGTCGCCGGATGCCAGCCTGCACGAGCGCGGCCAGCACCGGCTGCTGTCCAATTCGCTGGGCGGCATCCGCGCCTGGCTGCACGCGCGCTACCGGCAGTTAATCGACGGCAATGACGACCTGCGCCGCATTTTCATCTGCCTGGACCTCGGCATCACCGTGATGAAAGGCATGTTCGAGGACGACGTCTTCTCCGAAGGCTTCGACGTCATCAACCACATCGACTTCCGCGATTGGCTGCGCAAGCACGGCGGCGACGAGGAATACAGCGTCAACTCCGCCCCGGTGCGCGGCTTTTACGACCTGGTGTTCGCCTACGAAGGGGGCGATTTCGGCAAGCCCAACGTTGAAGCCGGCACCATCTTGCGCTCGATGGCGCGCATCGGCCTGGCCTACAAGGGCGGCATCATGTTCAAGATGCAGGCCGGCATGGGCGACACCATCTTCACGCCGCTGTACGAAGTGCTCAAGGCGCGCGGCGTCAAGTTCGAGTTCTTCCATAAGGTAGACGAGCTGGTGCCGGACGGCGAGACTGTCGGCAGCATCCGCATGACGCAGCAAGTCAAGCTGGCCGGCGCCGAATACGACCCGCTGGTGACGGTGAAAAATCTGGGCTGCTGGCCCTCCGCGCCCAACTACAAGCAGCTCGACCCCGAGCAGGCCGAGCTGCTGCAGGTCAAGGACATCAATCTCGAATCGCACTGGAGCGACTGGCCGGCGGTGTACAGGGAAGCGTTCGGCCAGGAGCTGCCGCAGCGCGTGCTCAAGCGTGGCGTCGATTTCGACAAGGTGGTGTTCGGCATCTCGGTCGGCTCGCTGCCCGTGGTATGCCCGCAACTGCTGGCGCGCAGTCCCAAGCTGCGCCTGGCTGCCGAAAAAGTGCAGACCGTCGCCACCCAGGCCTACCAGGTCTGGCTCGACAAAGACCTGGCGCAGATGGGCTGGACCCACCAGCCCGGCGGCCAGCAGCCCGTGCTGAGCGGCTTCACGGAGCCCTACGACACCTGGGCGCCGATGGACCAATTGCTGTGCCGGGAACAGTGGCCGGCCGGGCTGGAGCCGAAGAACGTCAGCTACTTCTGCAGTGCGCTGCCGGTATCGGACTATCCCCCGATCAGCGACCACGGTTTCCCGGCGCGCATGACGGAGGTGGCCAGGGCGGGCGCGCTGAACCAGGTCGGCAAGGATCTCTGCGCGCTATGGTCGGCTGCCGGCCCGTCGGGCGCCTTCCCGTGGCAATGGCTGATCGACCCGGCCGGCGGCAGCGGGCCGGCGCGCTTCGACAGCCAATACTGGCGCGCCAATGTCGACCCTTCCGAGCGCTACGTCATGTCGGTAGTGGGCAGCACCAAATACCGCCTCGCCACGGACGAATCGGGCTTTAGCAACCTCTACTTGACGGGCGACTGGATCAAGACCGGGCTCAACGCCGGCTGCGTCGAAGCAGCCGTCATGGCCGGCATGCAAACCTCGCGCGCCCTGACCGGCCACCCCGCCACCATCCACGGCGAGACCGACTTCTAAAACGTGCCGCCAAGACAAATGGGGTCAGGGTTAATTATTCCGGAAATATTTCTTGAATAATTAACCCTGACCCCATTTGTCGTTCCGGAAATATTGGAAAAATTTCCTGGCTAGTTAACCCTGAGCCTTTGTCGATTGGTCGCTTCAGAAATATTTCCCAAATAATTAACCCTGACCCCATTTGTCGGGGTGGCAACTAGGGGTGCAGGCGGCGCTGGAGGAGGGCGAGCACGGCGGCTTCTTCGGGGCTGAGGGCGTGCAGGTCGGCGCTGAATTCGCGTTCGGTGCTGGCGCGCAGCGCGGCCATGTCGCCGCCGTCGAGGTAGGCTTCGATGACGGCGGGGTGGACGTAGCATTTGCGGCAGATCGTGGGCGTGTTGCCGAGCTTTTGCGCCACCGCTTCGATCGCGCGCACGATGTTTTTCTTGGCCTGCGCCTCGCTGTCGAAGCGCTCGAACTCTTGCAGCGCGAGCGCCGCCAGCACCGTGCCGTACCAGGTGCGGAAGTCTTTGGCGGTGTAGTCCTCGCCGCTGATGCTGCGCAGGTAGTCGTTGACGTCGGCCGAGCCTATGCTGTGCGTGGCGCCGTCGTCGCCAACGTACTGGAACAGCTCCTGGCCGGGCAGCTCGCGCGTGCGCCCGATGATGCGCGCCAGGCGCCGGTCATTGACCGTGACGCGGTGCTCCACGCCGCTCTTGCCCCGGAAGTGGAATTCGACCGCGCTGCCGTCTATCCGCACGTGGCGGTTGCGCAGGGTGGTCAGGCCGAAGGATTTGTTTTCGCGCGCGTACTCTTCGTTCCCGACCCGCATCATCGTCACTTGCAGCAGGTGCACCACGGTGGCCAGCACTTTTTCACGCGGCAGGCCGGGCAGGCCGAGGGCGGCGTCCACCGCCGCGCGGATGCCGGGCAGGGCGCGGCCGAAGGCGAGCATGCGTTCGTATTTCACGTCGTCGCGCACGCTGCGCCAGCGCGCGTGGTAGCGGTATTGCTTGCGCCCGCGCGCGTCGCGCCCGGTGGCCTGCAGGTGGCCGTTGGCCTGCGCGCAGATCCAGACCTGTTCCCAGGCCGGCGGGATGGCCAGCGCCCGGATGCGGGACAGCGTGGCGGCGTCGCGCACCGGCTTGCCGCCGGCGTCCACATAGCGGAAGCCTGTGGCGCTGCGCCTGCGCGCAATGCCGGGCTGCTGGTCGCCCACGTAGCGCAGCCCGGCTGCCTTGGCCGCTGCGGGTGCGTCGGCCGGTGGCAGGGGACTGTTGGCGGAGGGCGTGTCGCGTTTCATCGCTGTCCTTGTGGATGGATGAGACGATGGTAGGGGCTTTTCGGCGGGAATTCCGTTCCCTGCCGCACATAGTCCGCGGCTTATTCGGCGGCGACCCGGGCTTCGGCGGCGCCGCGGCTGCAGCCGCGCAGGTCGGTGCAGGCTTGCTCGAGGGCGGCGGCGACTTCGGGCAGCGAGTCGATCACCAGTTGCAGTTCGCCGGCGGCGGACAGTTTTTCCAGGTCGTGGCACAGGCTGTGCAGGCCGGTGTCGCTGAGGTAGCCGGCGCTGCCTTTGAGCGCGTGGAAGGCGGCCGACGCGGCGTGGCTCTTGCCGCTGAGGGCGGCGTTGCGGGCCACCTCCAGCCGGCGCGGCGCCTCTTCGAGGAAGGCCTGGGTGATGCGCTGCATGTGTTTCGGCGACAGCCCGGCCAGCGGCATGATGCCGATTTTGCCTTGCGCTGCAGCGCCGCCGCTGGCCGGCTCGACTCCGAACTGCGCGGCCAGCTCGGCCTCGGAGGGCGCCGCAGTCGCCCCATGCGCCGCTGCGCCGGCGGGCGCCGGGCCGGGCGCGGCCAGGGTGTAGCCGGAGTTCCAGGTGCTGCCGTCGTGCGCGGCGGGCTCGGGCGGCGGCTCGGGGGCCGGGCCCAGCGGCGGCAAGGTGCGGCCGCGGCTGAGCAGCTGGGCGATGGTCTTCTCGATCTGGTCGTACAGCAGCCGTTCGTCCACCGGCTTGCTGAGGAAGCCGTCCATGCCGACCGCCAGATAGCGCGCGCGGTCGTGGTCGCTGGCATTGGCGGTCAGCGCGATGATGGGCACGCTGGTGTCGCGCACCCGGTAGTCTTCGCTGCCGCCGCGCCGCACCAGGCGCGCGGCCTGTTCACCGTCCATGGCCGGCATGCGGCCGTCCATCAGCACCAGGTCGTAGTCGCCGGCGCTGAGCGCTTCCAGCGCTTCGATGCCGTTTTCCACCAGCACCACGTCGTGCCCCATGGTTTCCAGCAGCGTGCTGATGATGATCTGGTTGGTGCGCACGTCCTCGGCGCACAGGATGCGCAGGCGGTAGGCGTGGCGCTGTTCGCGCGGCGCGGCCAGCACGTCCGTCTCGGGCGGCACGCCCAGCGTCAGCGGCAAGGTGAAGAAGAAGGTGGAGCCGACGCCGGGCTGGCTGGCCGCGCCGATGTCGCCGCCCATCATTTCCACCAGCTCCTTGCAGATGGCCAGCCCCAGGCCGGTGCCGCCGTAGCGGCGCGTGGTGGACATGTCGGCTTGCTCGAATTTCTGGAACAGCCGTCCCAGCGTGGTTTCGCTGATGCCCGGCCCGGTGTCGCTGATGCTGAAGTGCAGCATGGTGACGCCGCGCTTGTCCTTGCCGGCGGCCGCTTCCAGCCGCACTTCGCCGCGGTCGGTGAACTTGATGGCGTTGCCCAGCAGGTTGAGCAGGATCTGGCGGATGCGGGTGGGGTCGCCCAGCACGTAGCGCGGCAGGTCCAGCGCCAGCTCCCGCCGCAGCAGCAGGCTCTTGGCGTCGGCCTGCGCCTGCAGGATGCCGATCGCTTCGTCGATCAGGGTGCGCAGGTCGACGTTGATGGTTTCGATCGACAGCTTGCCGGCGTCGATCTTGGAGAAGTCGAGGATGTCGTTCAGGATGGCCAGCAGGGCCTCGCTGTTTTGCAGGCCGATGCGCAGGTATTCCTCGGTGCGCCCTTGCACGGTCTGGTCGCGCAGCGCGAATTTAAGCATGCCGATCACGCCGGCCAGCGGGGTGCGGATGTCGTGGCTCATGGCGGACAGGAAGTCGATGCGGTGCCGGCTGACGATTTCGGCGTGCTCCTTGGCCTCGGTCAGTTCGGCGGTGCGCTCGTTGACGCGCTGCTCCAGGTGGTTGCGCAGCAGGCGGATCTGGTCGGCCAGCGCAAACGCCAGCAGGATGCCGTCCAGCGTGCCGCCCAGCAGCGTGAACAGCTGGGCGTTTTCGACGGCGGCCGGAATCAGGCCGACATTGGCGGGCAGGATCAGCAGGCCGGGCAGCATCAGCGCGACGAAGCCGAGCACGAAGAAGCGCGCCGGCTGGTAGCCCTTGCGCCACACGATGATGCCGCTCACCAGGGCCATGCTCATCCAGATCATGATGGCGACGGTGGCCAGCGTGTGCGCCCAGCTCAGCGCAATGAAGCAGCTCGGCAGCAGCACCAGCGGCAGCACGATGTTGATGGTGCTGAGCTTGTAGAGCATAGGCGAGGTGTCGCGCAGCTGCAGGAAGGTGCGGTAGAACAGTGTGCTCAGCACCGGCAGCAGGAAGAAGGGAACGTAGTGCCAGTGCAGGTTGTGCCAGTCGAACAGGTCGGCTGGCAGGTGGAAGGTCAGGCCCCAGCCGGCCGCGTAGCACAGCACGTACAGCGAGTAGTACAGCGGCGAGCGTTCGCGCGTGTAGCTGTAGATGAAAAAATTGAAGATGCCCAGCGCGAGCAAGGCGCCGATGGAACCGATGATGAGGAAGTTTTCGCGCGCCACCAGCTGGCGGTAGGCGTCGCGCTGGGTCACGGCGAACACCGGCGTGCGCGCGTAGTAGGGGCTGCTAAAGCGTATCAGCACGTCGTAGCTTTCGCCCGGCTGCAGCTCGATGTCCTTGCCGTAGTGGAGCAGGTATTCGTGCGGCGCGCGGTAGCCGGACTGCAGTTGCTGCAGCGCGCCGTCCGGACCGTAGATGCGGGTTTCGACGGCGTCGATCAGGGTGTCGTTGGGGTCGATCACCCAGGCGCTGTGGCGCGTGTCGTTGCGCAGGCGGGCATGCAGCCAGTAGCCGCCGCCGAGCAGGTCGACGTCCTTGGCCGGTGTCAGCGTGGCCAGGAAGGCGGGCAGCTCGGCGGCGCCGGCCGGGAAGGGGGCGCCGGCGCGGCCAGCGTGGTACAGGCGGGCGCTGCGCATCAGGTCCAGCGCGCGCGGGCCGGTCAGCACGGCCTGGCCGATGCGGGTGTCGGCCGCGACCGCCTGGCCCGGCGCGCCCGCTTGCGTTTGCGCGGGGGCGGCCAGCATGGCGCACAGCACGGCCAGGGATAGCAAGGCAGGCAGCAAACGCGAGGCGAACAGTGCAGTGTAGCGTATGAAAATCTTGCTGGCTGTACTCATGTTGTTTGCCAAAGGCATCGCGCTGGGATAGTAGAATGGCGTAAATCTTGCCTTATTCTAATCGACTATTCATGGAATCCCTATTTTGATGATCGCTCCCGAACAAATAGTTGCCTTTCTCGCCGCCGCGGTGGTGATCACTGTGTCGCCCGGCCCGGACAACCTGATGGTGCTGGGCGTGGGCATGTCGCGCGGACGGCTCAAGGGCATGGTGTTCGGGCTGGGCTGCGCGCTGGGCTGCCTGACGCACACCCTGCTGGCCACGCTGGGCGTGAGCGCGCTGATTGCGGCCTCGCCGCTGGCGTTTACGGCGCTGAAGGTGCTGGGCGGGGTGTATTTGATCTGGCTGGGCTGGGGCGCGCTGCGCAGCCCGGGCGGCGCGCGCGTGGAGGGCGGCGGCTTGCCGGACGAATCGCTGCTGCGCCTGTTCGGCAAAGGGCTGTTTGCCAACAGTATCAATCCGAAAGTGGTGCTGTTCTTCCTGTCCTTCCTGCCGCAGTTCGTGGTGGCGGGCAACGGGCCGGTGAGCTGGCAGACTGCGCAGCTGGGCCTGCTGTTTACTTTGCAGGCGTGCGTGCTGTTCGGCTTGCTTGGCTATTTCTCGGGCGCCATCGGCAAATGGCTGAACCGCAGCCCGCGCGCCGGGCTGTGGATGGACCGCGTGGCCGGCACCATTTTTGTGGGCCTGGGCATCCGCCTTATCGTGGCGCGCTGAGTTTCCCGCCCACCGCGCTGATGTTGAAGCTGAGCTCGAGCTCGTCCTGCACGGCGAGCGCGCCGCCCATCACCGAAAACGGCTTGATGCCGAAGTCGCTTTGCTTGAGCCTGAACGTGCCGCTGGCGCTGACGCTGTCGGCGCGCGCGGTCAGCGCCGCCGGGATGGCGTAGCGGCGCGTCACGCCGTGCAGCTTGATGTCGGCCTGCAAGGGGCCTTGCGGGGTGGTCACCGCTGTCACTTCCACATAGGGATATTTTTCCGCGTCCAGCACCTTGGTCAGCATATTGCTGCGGGTGCCGGCGATGGCGTCGGCCGTGGTGACGCTGGGCAGCCCGGTTTCGGCGCGCAGCGCGCTTTCATCCACGGTTAATTGGTCCAGGCGGAAGCGGAAGCTGGTACTGCCCGGCTGGCCGTCGGCGGGCGCCGCGGCCTGGCCTTCGATGTGGCGGCTGGCCACCACGTGGTCGTGGCCCAGCTTGGCGAACAGGCCGCCGCGCCGCACCACCACCAGGATGCGGGAATGGCGGGTGTCGATCTGCAGCGGACTGGCGGCGGGCGCCGGCTTGGCCGCCTGGGGCCGTGGGGCCGCCGCGGCCCTGGTCGGGGCTGGCGCCGGGACGGCGGCTGCGGCGGGCGGCGCTGCCGGCGGCGCAGGCGCACAGGCGCCCAGCAATACTGGCAGGAGAACGGCGGAGAATGTGCAGATTGCTAGTGGCTTTTTCGTCATTGTGACTTTTCGAGAGTTTTGCCGGCATTGCTTTGTACTAATCTATGCCTGTGAGCATGAGTAAGCAAGAGCAACCATAGCACCGATGACTGTGCGCTGTCATTTCCCTGTCATAACGCTGTGCGATGATGGTGCTGCTCAAATCTCTCCCGATTTGGATCCCTTGGCCCGCAATGCAACACATTGCGGGTTTTTTTTGTCCGCGCAGTCGCGTACGCTTACCTGAGCTGGAACACGCGCACCACCTGCGCCAGCGCGGCCGCTTCCTGCTGCAGCGAAGCGGCCGCGGCGGCCGCCTGTTCCACCAGCGCCGCGTTCTGCTGCGTCACTTCGTCCATGCGCGTGATGGCCGTGCTGACCTGGGCGATGCCGGCGTTCTGCTCCTGGCTGGCGGCCGAGATCTCGGTCATGATGCCGGTCACGTGGGCCACGCTGGAGACCACTTCGTCCATGGTCGAGCCGGCCTGCTGCACCAGCTTGCTGCCGGCTTCGACCTGTTCGACCGAGGCGTTGATCAGCTCCTTGATTTCCTTGGCCGCCGCCGCGCTGCGCTGGGCCAGGTTGCGCACTTCGGAGGCCACCACGGCGAAGCCGCGCCCTTGTTCGCCGGCGCGCGCCGCTTCCACGGCCGCGTTCAGCGCCAGGATGTTGGTCTGGAAGGCAATGCCGTCGATGACGCTGATGATGTCGACGATTTTGCGCGAAGACTGGTTGATCGAGCCCATGGTGTCCACCACTTGCGACACCAC
>NZ_BAAKJE010000245.1:0-101579 GCF_059704565.1 Massilia sp. NBRC 108631 | reverse complement strand
GAAATCGTTGGTATCACCGACACCGTGAAAACCACCTGCACCGGCGTGGAAATGTTCCGCAAGCTGCTGGACCAGGGTCAGGCCGGCGACAACGTTGGTCTGCTGCTGCGCGGCACCAAGCGTGAAGACGTACAGCGTGGTCAGGTTCTGGCGAAGCCAGGCTCGATCAAGCCGCACAACCACTTCACCGGCGAGATCTATGTTCTGTCGAAAGACGAAGGCGGCCGTCACACCCCGTTCTTCAACAACTATCGTCCACAGTTCTACTTCCGTACGACTGACGTGACCGGTTCGATCGAACTGCCAGCGGACAAAGAAATGGTTATGCCAGGCGACAACGTGTCGATCACCGTCAAGCTGATCAACCCGATCGCGATGGAAGAAGGTCTGCGCTTCGCAATCCGCGAAGGCGGCCGTACCGTCGGCGCCGGCGTGGTAGCCAAGATCCTGGGCTAATCCCCGGCTTTTGACAAGAAGGCAGTGCCGTTCGCGGCGCTGCCTTTTTTTGTCGCAGGGACGAGCATGGCGGCCGTTTTGGTGCTATGATCTCGCCTCTTAGCTGTACAGAGTTCACTTATTGCCGTGCGCGCCCGCGCCGGTTCGTTCTTTTAAGGAATTAACATGTCCGCACCAAACCAAAAAATCCGTATCCGCCTGAAAGCTTTCGACTACAAGCTGATCGACCAGTCCGCTCTGGAAATCGTTGACACCGCGAAGCGCACCGGCGCCGTGGTAAAAGGTCCAGTACCTCTGCCAACCCGCATCCAGCGTTACGACGTGCTGCGTTCCCCGCACGTCAACAAGACCTCGCGCGACCAGTTCGAAATCCGCACCCACCAGCGCCTGATGGACATCGTCGACCCAACCGACAAGACCGTTGACGCGCTGATGAAGCTGGACCTGCCAGCTGGCGTGGACGTAGAAATCAAACTGCAATAATTGATTTCGGCCAGGCGGCGGCCCAACAGCCTGCCGCCAGCCAAGGAAAGGCCGGCCCCTCGCGGGGCCGGCCTTTTTGCATTGTGGGCCGCCGTTGGCCCGCGCTTCACACCACTGCGGCGCGCTGCGCCGGCGGCTTGCGGCCGAGCAGCTGGGACAGTTTGCGCAGGGCGCCGGCCAGCCGGGCCCGTTCGCGGATGCTGCCCAGCGAGATGCGGATGGCGTTCGGCGGGCTGGCGCTGCCGTCGAAGGCGCCGGAGGGCGTGACGGCCAGCCCTTCGGCATGCGCGGCGCGCGCCAGCTGCTCCGGGCTCCAGTAATCCGGCAAGGCCAGCCAGATGTGGATGCCGCCCGGCGCGAATTGCAGGCCGGCCAGGATCTGTGCGGCCAGCTGCCGGCGCGCCTGCGCTTCTTCGCGCACCCCGGCCAGCAGGCGCTGCGCGGTGCCGTCGTGTATCCATTGCGTCACCAGCGCGCCGGCCAGCGGCGAGGGCATCAGCACCAGCGCGCGCAGCGCTTGCAGGAAGCGTTCGCGCACCTGCGCGTCGGGCAGCAGCACGAAGGCGGTGCGCAGGCCGGGCGCCAGGCACTTCGACAGCGTGGCGATGTAGTGCACCCGGCGTGGCGCCAGCTGCGCCAGCGGCGGCGGCGGCGCGGCTTCGCCGCCGTCGGCCAGCAGCCAGTAGGGATCGTCCTCGATGATGGCGGCGCCGCAGCGCGCCGCCGCCAGCACGATCTCGCGGCGGCGCTGCGCCGGCATGGTGTGCGCGGTGGGATTCTGCAAGGTCGGGTTGAGGTAGACCAGGCATGCGCGGTGCGGCTTGCTGTGCTTGCGGCAGGCCTGCTCCAGCGCCTCCGGCCGCATGCCGTGTTGATCCACTTCCACCGCCGCCACGCGCCGTCCCAGCTGCGCGGCGGCCGAGCGCAGGCCGGGATAGATGGCCGGTTCGGCCAGGATTACGTCGCCCGGCTTGCTCAGCGCCAGGATCAGCGCCGCCAGCGCGCATTGCGCGCCTGGACAGGCCACGATATGGTCCTCATCGAGCTTGCCGAACATCGGCGCCAGCCACATCGCCCCTGCGGCGCGGTCGGCCTGGCTGCCGCCGCCCAGCTGGTAGCTCATCAGCAGGTCGCTGTCGGTGCGCATCAGCACCTGGTTCAGGCCCCGCTTCAGCATGTCGTCGAAGTCCGCGCCGGCCGGCGGCGGCGGGATGTTCATGCCCAGGTCCAGCATCGGCGCCAGCTCCACCTTGGGCGCCGCCGCGTAGGTGCCGGCCGCGCCCTTGCCCTGCACCAGCTGGCGCCGCTTGGCCTCGTCGTAGGCGCGCGTGACGGTGGTCAGGTCCACGCCCAGCCGCGCGGCCAGGCTGCGCTGCGGCGGCAGGCGGTCGCCCGGCTGCAGGTGGCCGTCGGACAGCGCGCGTTCGATCGAGTCGGCGATCTGCAGGTAGCGCGGGCCGCCGTTCTGACGCAATTCCCCCAGCCAGGCCAGCTCTTGTATGGATGATGCTTGCGGCATTTGGTCTCGATGTATGGAATTTGTCGTGGAACGGCGTGCGTTGATGGCAAATTATCCCTACAAGGCGCGCCATGCGCAAGCAGCAGGCCCTCGCCCGGCGCTGCCGCCCCAACCGCGTCCCGTACTGTATCCGGGGTGGACTTTGCGGGTGGGCGGCGGTAGAGTCTGCGGGTGTTGAACTTGTGGAATTGTTATGGCGAGAAGTATCCTGATCGTGGAGGATGAACAGGCGATTGCGGACGGCATCGCTTATGCGCTGCGCACCGACGGCTTCGCGCCGCTGCACGTGACGCTGGGCGAGCAGGCGCTGGCGGCCATGTGCGGGGAGCAGGGGCAGCCTGTGCCTGAACTGGTGGTGCTCGATATCGGCCTGCCGGACATGAGCGGACTGGAAGTGTGCCGCCGCCTGCGCCAGTTTTCCGATGCCCCCGTGATCTTCCTGACCGCCCGCAGCGACGAGATCGACCGCGTGGTGGGCCTGGAGATCGGCGCCGACGACTATGTAAGCAAGCCGTTCTCGCCGCGCGAACTGGTGGCGCGCATCCGCGTCATCCTGCGCCGCATGGCGCCGCCGCAGCCGCGCGCAGCGTTGCCGCCCCAGCTTGCGGCCGGCGCCGGCGGCGCATCGGCCCCGGCTGGGCCGGCCGCTTCGCCCGGTTCGCGCAACGTGGCCGGGCTGGAGCTGCGCGCGCTGGAGGCGCGCATCCTGTACTGCGGCCAGGCGCTGGAGCTGACGCGCTATGAATACCTGCTGCTGAAAACGCTGATCGAGCATCCCGGCCACGTGCTGTCGCGCGCCCAGCTGATGGACCGCGTGTGGACCGGTGCGTCCGATACGCTGGACCGCACCGTGGACGCCCACGTGAAGTCGCTGCGCGCCAAGCTGCGCGCGGTGGCCCCCGACGCCGACCCGATCCAGACCCACCGCGGCCTGGGCTACAGCCTGGCCACCGCATGAAAATAGGCTTGCGCATCCTGCTGGGCTACTTCCTGGTGGTGGGCCTGGCGGCGTGGTTCCTGCTGAACGTGTTCATGGCGGAGGTCAAGCCCGGCGTGCGCGCCACCCAGGAGGACACGCTGGTGGGGACCGCCCACCTGCTGGCGGCGGCGGTGGCGGGCGACATGAAGGCCGGCACCTTGCTGTCGTCCGGCGTGCTGGAGCGTATGCGGGACGCCTTGCGCGGCCCCATCCGCGCCAACGTCAGCGGCATCGACCGCGAGCGGCTGGACTACCGCTTCTACATTACCGATGCCAGGGGCATCGTGCTGTACGACAGCGACGGCCGCGACGCCGGCAAGGACTATTCGCGCTGGAACGACGTCTACCTGACCCTGCGCGGCAAGTACGGCGCCCGCAGCACCCGCTCCGATCCGGACGACGAGGACAGCACCGTCATGCACGTGGCCGCGCCCATTGTGGCGCAGGGCAAGCTGATCGGCGTGCTGACCGTGGCCAAGCCCAACGCCAGCGTGCAGGCCTTCGTGGAACGCAGCCAGCAGAGCATCCTGCGCGGCGGCGCGGTGCTGCTGGGACTGTCGCTGCTGATCGGCCTGGCCGTCACGTCCTGGCTGGCGCGCGCGCTGGGCAAGCTGATGGCCTACGTGTCGGCGGTGGAGGCGGGACGCAAGGTGGTGCTGCCGGAACTGGGCAAGAGCGAAATCGGCACGCTGGGCCGGGCGCTGGAGGCCATGCGTGCGCGGCTGGAGGGCAAGGAATACGCGGAGCAGCTGATGCACACGCTGGCGCACGAGCTCAAGTCGCCCATCGCCGCCATCCAGGCGTCGGCCGAGCTGCTGCAGGAGGAGATGGCGGAGCAGGAGCGCCGCCATTTCCTCGGCAATATCGTGAGCCAGAACGCGCGCCAGAAACAGCTGATCGACAAGCTGCTGGCGCTGGTGCGCGTGGAGCAGCAGCAACGCCTGGAGGCTGCCGAGAGCGTCGAACTGCACGCGCTGGCGCGGCAGGCGGGCGCCGATTTCGCCGGGGCGCTGGCCGCCGCCGGCGTGACGCTGGAATACGCCGACGCGGCTCGGGAAGGCGGCGAGGGCGGTGACGGCGGTGACAGCGCTGGCAGCGCGGGTGCGGGTGATGCCGGCGCGCCGCTGCTGGTGCGGGGCGACTCGCTGCTGCTGCGCCAGGCGCTGGGCAACCTGCTGGACAATGCGATCGGCTTTTCGCCGCCGGGCGGGGTGGTCCGCATCGCGCTGTGGCGCGCCCAGAACGAGGCCGGCATCGACGTGTGCGATCAGGGGCCGGGCGTGCCGGCTTATGCGGCCGAGCGCCTGTTCGAGCGTTTCTATTCGCTGCCCCGTCCCGGCGGCGGCAAGAGCACCGGCCTGGGCTTGCCTTTCGTGCGCGAGGTGGCCGCGCTGCACGGCGGCACGGTGACGGTGGCCAGCGCGCCGCAGGGCGGCTGCCGCGCGCGCCTGGTGCTGCCGCTGCCGCTGGCAATCTAGCCCCCGCGCCGCCACTTCATCCCCACTGCATACAGAACGCATCGTCACTTCGCCTGCGTTTTCTAGACTGGCCGCTTTCTAACCAAAGGAAGCGCCATGCAAAAGAAATTGCTTATGAAGGTCTGCATCATTGCCGCGCTGATGCTGCTGCTCTGCATCCCGCTGCTGATGATACAGGCCACCGTCCACGAACGGATGGCTTACCGCGACGAGGCGGCGCGCAGCATCGCCGAGGATTCGGTCGGCGAGCAGACCGTGATCGGCCCGGTGCTGGTCATCCCTTACACGGAGGAGATCGAAACCCGGGTCGGCGGCGCCGGCGACGAGCCGTCGCGCGTGAAGAGCGCCACCGTGCGCCGCCTGCATCTGGTCTACCCGGACGAGTTGAAGGTGAACGGCAACGTCGGCACCGAGCGCCGTTACCGCGGCATCCACCAGGTGCTGGTCTACAACGGCCAGTATGAATTCAGCGGCGGTTTCACCTTGCCGCAGGCGGCCGATCTGCCGCGCAGCGGCGGCACTGCCCGCATCGTGGCGGTGGGGCGGCCGTATGTGTCGCTGCCGGTGGCCGATGTGCGCGGCGTGCGCGCCATCCCGAAAATCAGCTGGAACGGCGCGCTGCTGGAGTTCGGCCAGGGCGCGCTGCTGGGCGCGTGGCAGGGCGGCATGCACGCGCTGCTGCCGGCCGATACGCTGGCGGCGGCTACGGCGGCGGGGGCGGCCCCGGCCAAGTTCAGCTTCAAGCTCAACCTGGCGGGCATGGAACGCCAGCATTTCGTGCCTGTGGGGCGCAACAATGTGGTGGCGCTGACGTCGAACTGGCCGCATCCGCAGTTCGGCGGCCGCTTCCTGCCGGAGGCCCGTACCGTGTCCGAAGCCGGCTTTACCGCCACCTGGCGCGTGCCGTCGCTGGCGTCCAATGTGCAGCAGCTGCTGGCGGTGCAGGCGCAGTCGCAGGAGGGCGCCCCGCCGGCCGCGGCCCACGCGGCAATGGCACGGCGCGCCCCGCCCGGTGCGGCCGATGCACCCGGCGCAGCGGGCGGACAGCTGGACTCGTTCAGCGTGGCCTTCGTCGAGCCGGTCAATATCTACAGCCAGGCCGACCGCGCCAGCAAGTACGGCTTGCTGTTCGTGGCGCTGACCTTCGCCGCCTTCTTCGTATTCGAGATCCTCAAGCGCCTGCCGATCCACCCGGTGCAGTACGCGCTGGTGGGGCTGGCGCTGGCGCTGTTCTTCCTGTTGCTGCTGGGCCTGTCCGAACATGTGGCGTTCGCGCTGGCCTACCTGGGCGCCAGCGCTGCCTGCATTGGCCTGCTGTCCTATTACCTGGGCTATGTGCTGCGCGACCGCTGGCGCGGCCTGGCCTTCGGCAGCGGCCTGATCCTCCTGTATGGCGCGCTGTACGGCCTGCTGATCTCGGAAAGCAACGCGCTGGTGCTGGGCAGCCTGCTGCTGTTCGCCGTGCTGGCGGCGCTGATGGTGGCCACGCGCAAGGTGGACTGGTACCAGATCGGCAATTAAGCGCTAGGCAGGCGCCAACGCAGCGGAGCCGGGCGGGCCGCAGGGACGCCGAGGGGCGCAGCGGGAACATGCCGTACGGCAAAACATGGGATAATTGCCGGCTTTGCATCGTTCCCCCCGATTGGACCCCCGCCCATGCAGTTTCTTTCCCGCCTTCAATCCTGGGCCTGCCGCCGCAGCGCGCCGTTGAACCACCCGCGCGCGGCGCTCCGCCTGTACTGGATCATGCCCATGCTGTTCGGCTTGCTGTCGCTGGTGCTGGGACAGGATGACAACTGGGATTTGCGCAACTACCATCTGTACGGGCCGCACGCCTTCCTGCATGACAAGGTCGGCCTGGACCTGGGGCCGGCCCGCTTCCAGGGCTATTTCAACCCGGCCCTGGACCTCTCGTATTACCTGATGACGCAGTATCTGCCGGGGCCGCTGGTCGGCTTCCTGCTCGGCTGCCTGCACGGCCTGAACTTCGTGCTGCTGTCGGCCATTGCGCGCCAGCTGCTGCCGGCCGCCTCCGCCCGCACCACGCTGCTGCTGGCGCTGGCCTGCACCTGCGCGCCGGCCTTCCTTGGCGAGGTGGGCAATTCCATGGGCGACAACACCACCAGCCTGCTGGTGCTGGGCGCCCTCTACCTGGTGCTGCGCCAGTGGGAGGCCTTGCAGCCGTGGGGCGCGCGGGCGGCGCTGGCGGCGGCCGCTGCCGGCGTGCTGATGGGCCTGGGCCTGGGCTTGAAACTGACCAATGTCACCTACGCGGTGGCGCTGTGCCTGGCCTTTTTCGCCGTGCCGCTGGGGTTCTGGGGCCGCGTGCGGCTGGCCTTTGTGTTCGGCGTCGGCGTGCTGGCGGGCCTGTTTGCGACGGCCGGCTTCTGGCTGCTGAAAATGTGGCAGGTGTTCGGCAACCCGCTGTTCCCGCAGTTTAACAATCTGTTCCGCAGCCCGCTGGCGGCCGAGCGCGGCGTCATCGACACCTATTTCCTGCCCAAGAACCTGGGCGAAACCCTGCTGTGGCCCTTCGTCTTCACGCACGACATGCTGCGCGTGGTGGAAGTGCCGCTGCGCCAGCTGATCTGGCCCATGGCCTACGTGGCCGTGCTGGCGCTGGGCGCGGCCTGGCTGCTGCGCCGCCTGGGCGTGCTGGCGCCGCGCGCGCCGCTGCCGGGGCGCAGCCGCTACTTCCTGCTGTTCTTCTGCCTGGCCTACCTGGCCTGGATGCAGCTGTTCAGCATTTACCGCTACCTGGTGCCGATTGAGCTGCTGGCGCCGCTGGTGGTGTGGTTGTGCCTGCACGCCGTGCTGCCGGCGCCGGCCGCCGCGCGTAGCGGCGCCTGGCTGCTGCTGGCGGCGGCGGTGGCGGTCTGGCCGTTTACCAGCTTCGGCCGCGCCGGCTGGAGCGAGCGCAGCTTCAGCGCCGAGGTGCCGGCGCTGGCGCAGCCGGCGCAGAGCGTGGTCTTCATCGCCCAGCCCCATCCGCCGCTGGCGTGGCTGGCCATGTTCTATCCGGAACAGGTGGCGTTTGCCGGCCTGGGCACGGGCTTCCCGGAGTCGCCGCGCTACCGCGAGCGCATGAAGGCCCTGATGACGGAGCGCAGCGGCCCGCACTACCTGATGCTGGCCGGGGCGCGCAATCCGAAAGCGTCCGGCCTGCGCCGCAAGCGCGACGCGGCCGCGCTGCTGGGCCTGACCGGCAGCCCGGCGGGCTGTGCCCGCCTGACCAGCCTGCTGCGCCGGGTGCGCTTCCAGGTTGACGTGCAGCCGGCGCCGGACGGGCGCTGCACGCTGGAACTGCAGCCGCGCTACCAGCTCGACCTGGCGGCCATGGACCGCGCCGTCGAGGCCGAAGCGGCGCAGCAGGCGCGCCAGTACGGCGTGCTGCTCGAGCCGGGCAGCTGCCGCTCCTATGCCGCCGCGGTGGGCACGGAAGCCTATCCCTACCGGCTGTGCCGGGTGCAAATCGCGCCCTGAGGCCCCGGTTTTGGCGCGCCGCCAGCCCGTGTGCCGCGGCGCGGCAAATAATTGACATACCCCGTACTAAGTTGTTGCGTCAAGAGTCTTTTCGCGCTACACTAGCCGGCTTCGGTATGGATTCCATCTTTTTACGGGCCGTACTAATTTTTGTAGTTAAACAAAGCCCCGCCCAATCGTAGGTGGGAATGGAGAAAAAATGAGCCTAGGCCTCCTCGGTCGCAAGGTTGGCATGATGCGCATCTTCACGGATGATGGGGATTCGATCCCAGTCACCGTGCTGGACGTGTCGAACAACCGCGTTGCGCAAATCAAAACCCCTGAAACGGATGGTTACTCCGCTGTTCAGGTCGTCTTCGGTCAACGTCGCGCTTCCCGCGTGACCAAAGCCGCAGCCGGTCACTACGCTAAAGCTGGTGTTGAAGCCGGTACTCTGTTGAAAGAGTTCCGCGTTGACGCTGCTAAAGCTGCAGAATTGAAAGCTGGTGAAGTTATCGCCGCTTCGCTGTTCGAAGTTGGTCAGAAGATCGACGTTCAGGGCACGAGCATCGGTAAGGGCTACGCCGGTACCATCAAGCGTCACAACTTTGCTTCCGGTCGTCAGACCCACGGTAACTCGCGTTCGCACAACGTACCAGGTTCGATCGGTATGGCGCAGGATCCGGGCCGTGTATTCCCAGGCAAGCGCATGACCGGCCACATGGGTGACGTGACTGTTACCACCCAGAATCTGGAAATCGCTCGTATCGACGCCGACCGTCAGCTGCTGCTGGTCAAGGGCGCGGTACCAGGCGCGAAAAACGGCCAAGTGGTCGTCTCGCCTGCTGTCAAAGTCAAAGCAAAGAAAGGGGCTTAATCGATGGAACTCAAGCTCCTGAATGCTCAAGGTCAAGCATCTTCCAACGTTGCCGCCGCTGACACCGTCTTCGGCCGTGATTACAACGAAGCCCTGATCCACCAGATCGTGGTTGCCTACCAAGCCAATGCTCGCAGCGGCAACCGTAAGCAGAAAGACCGCGAAGAAGTCCACCACACGACCAAGAAGCCATGGCGCCAAAAAGGCACCGGCCGTGCACGTGCTGGTATGTCGTCGTCGCCACTGTGGCGCGGCGGTGGTCGCATCTTCCCGAACTCGCCTGACGAGAACTTCACCCATAAAGTGAACAAGAAGATGTACCGCGCTGGTATCTGCTCGATCCTGTCCCAACTGGCTCGCGAAGAGCGCCTGGTGGTTGTTGAAGACTTCGCCATCGAAGCTCCAAAGACCAAGCTGCTGTCGCAAAAGCTGAACGCCATGGGTCTGGAATCGGTGCTGATCATCGCTGACAACATCGAAGAAAACCTGGAACTGGCTTCCCGTAACCTGCCGAACGTGCTGGTTGTTGAGCCACGTCACGCAGATCCAATGTCGCTGGTCTTCTACAAGAAGATCCTGGTCACCAAAGCGGCACTGGCCAAGATTGAGGAGATGCTGGCATGAGCGCAGTCATCAAACACAGCGAAGAGCGCCTGATGAAGGTGCTGCAGGCTCCGGTCATTTCCGAGAAGGCCACCATGGTCGCGGAAAAGAACGAGCAAATCGTATTCCGCGTACTGCCGGATGCGACCAAGCCTGAGATCAAGGCAGCCGTTGAACTGCTGTTCAAGGTTGAAGTCCTGTCGGTGCAAACCGTCAACCGCGAAGGTAAGGTTAAGCGTTCGGGCCGTTTCATCGGTCGCCGCAACCACACCAAGCGTGCTTTCGTGTGCCTGAAGCCTGGCCAGGAAATCAATTTCTCCGAGGAGGCTAAATAATGGCACTCGTAAAGATGAAGCCAACCTCCCCAGGCCGTCGCGGCATGGTGAAGGTAGTGAACCCGGACCTGTACAAAGGTCGTCCGTTCGCTGCCCTGGTTGAAAAGAAATCCAAAACTGCCGGCCGTAACAACAACGGCCACATCACCACCCGCCACATCGGCGGTGGTCATAAGCAGCACTATCGCCTGATCGACTTCAAGCGTCAGAAGGATGGCATTCCTGCGAAAGTGGAACGTATCGAATACGATCCAAACCGCACCGCGAATATCGCCCTGCTGTGCTACGCCGACGGCGAGCGCCAGTACATCATCGCCACCAAGGGCATGTCCGTTGGCGACGCAGTGATGAACGGTTCGGAAGCGCCGATCAAGTCGGGCAACTGCCTGCCTATCCGTAACATCCCGGTCGGTACCGTGATGCATTGCGTCGAAATGCTGCCAGGTAAGGGTGCCCAGATGGCCCGTACCGCCGGCGCCGGCGTGGTGCTGATGGCCCGCGAAGGCACCTACGCCCAGGTTCGCCTGCGCTCCGGTGAAGTGCGCCGCGTGCACATCGAGTGCCGCGCGACCGTAGGCGAAGTCGGCAATGCCGAACACAGCCTGCGCAAGATCGGTAAGGCTGGCGCGATGCGCTGGCGCGGTGTTCGTCCTACCGTTCGCGGTGTGGTCATGAACCCGGTCGATCACCCGCACGGTGGTGGTGAAGGTAAAACGGCAGCCGGTCGTCATCCAGTGTCCCCATGGGGCCAGCAGACCAAGGGCAAGAAGACTCGCAGCAACAAGCGTACTTCTTCGATGATCGTCTCGCGCCGCGGCAAGAAATAAGGATAAACCATGACTCGTTCATTGAAAAAAGGGCCGTTCTGTGACGCCCACCTGGTGAAAAAAGTCGAAGCCGCGCAAGCGACCAAAGACAAAAAGCCAATCAAAACCTGGTCGCGCCGCTCGACGATCATGCCTGACTTCATCGGTCTGACGATCGCTGTGCACAACGGCAAGCTGCACGTGCCAGTGTATGTTTCCGAGAACATGGTTGGTCACAAGCTCGGCGAATTCGCGCTGACCCGCACGTTCAAGGGCCACGCTGCTGACAAAAAGGCTAAGAAATAATGGAAACCAAAGCTATCCTCAAAGGCGTGCGCCTGTCGGATCAAAAAGGCCGCCTGGTGGCTGATCTGATCCGTGGCAAGAAGGTTGACGCTGCGCTGAACATTCTGCAGTTCAGCCCGAAAAAAGGCGCGGCCATCATCAAGAAGGTTCTGGAGTCCGCAATCGCGAACGCCGAGCACAACGATGGTGCCGACATCGACGAACTGTTCGTGAAAACGATCTACGTCGAAAAGGGCCCGATCCTGAAGCGCTTCACCGCGCGTGCAAAGGGCCGTGGCGACCGCATTTCGAAACAATCCTGTCACGTGTACGTGACTGTCGGTAACTAAGGAGCCACGATGGGTCAGAAAATTCATCCAACCGGTTTCCGTCTGGCGGTCACCCGTAACTGGGCTTCGCGCTGGTACGCAGGCAACGGCAATTTCGCTGCCATGCTGAACGAAGACCTGAAAGCTCGCGCTTTCCTGAAAAAGAAACTGAAGAACGCCTCCGTCGGCCGCATCGTCATCGAGCGTCCGGCCAAGAACGCGCGCTTCACGATCTACAGCTCGCGTCCAGGCGTGGTCATTGGTAAAAAAGGCGAAGACATCGAAGTACTGAAGTCGGCGCTGACCAAGATCATGGGCGTGCCGGTGCATGTGAACATCGAAGAAATCCGCAAGCCGGAAATCGACTCGCAGCTGATCGCCGATTCGATCTCGCAGCAGCTGGAAAAGCGTATCATGTTCCGCCGCGCCATGAAGCGCGCGATGCAAAACGCCATGCGTCTGGGTGCCCTGGGCATCAAGATCATGTCGTCGGGCCGTCTGAACGGCATCGAAATCGCGCGTAAAGAATGGTACCGCGAAGGCCGCGTGCCTCTGCATACCCTGCGCGCCGACATCGACTACGGCACCAGCGAAGCGTCGACCACGTACGGCATCATCGGCGTCAAGGTCTGGGTATACAAGGGCGACCGCTCGCCGACCGGCGAAGCGCCAGTCATCGAGACCCCAGCCGACGAGAAGAAAAGCCGCGGTCCACGCCGCGACGACGGCAAGCCTTCGGGCCGCCCACGTCCAGGTCCAGCCGGTGCTAAACCATCCCCGGCAGGTGCTGCCCGTGTGCGTTCCGCGAAACCGGCCGCCGCTGCACCAGCTGAGAAAGCAGGAGAATAACCATGCTGCAACCAGCACGCAGGAAGTATCGTAAAGAGCAGAAAGGCCGCAACACCGGCATTTCGCACAGCCGCGGCACCGCCGTGTCGTTTGGCGAATTCGGTCTGAAGGCAGTTGCTCGCGGTCGCATCACCGCACGTCAAATCGAAGCAGCGCGTCGCGCCATGACCCGTCACATCAAGCGTGGCGGCCGTATCTGGATTCGCGTCTTCCCGGACAAGCCAATTTCGAACAAGCCTGCCGAAGTCCGTATGGGTAACGGTAAGGGTAATCCAGAGTACTACGTGGCTGAAATCCAGCCAGGTAAAGTACTGTACGAAATGGATGGCGTCGCAGAAGAACTGGCGCGTGAAGCGTTCCGCCTGGCTGCTGCCAAACTGCCTCTGGCTACCACCTTCGTGGTGCGCCAGGTTGGCCAATAATAGGAGTGAAATATGAAAGCATCTGAACTCCGCGGCAAAGACCAGGCAGCTCTGCAAAAAGAGCTGAACGACCTGCTGAAGGCCCAGTTCGGTCTGCGTATGCAAGTCGCTACGCAGCAGCTGAGCAACACTTCGCAGCTCAAGAAGGTACGCCGCGACATCGCGCGTGTGAAGACGGTAATGAATCTGAAGGAAGCCAAATGAACCAACCAGTGAAACAGTCGCTCAAGCGCACGCTGATCGGTAAAGTGGTGTCCGACAAGATGGACAAGACCGTTACCGTTCTGATCGAACGTCACGTGAAGCACCCTCTGTACGGCAAGATCATTGTGCGCTCGGCGAAATACCACGCACACGACGAAACCAACCAAGTCAAAGCCGGTGATACGGTCGAGATCCAGGAAGGCCGTCCGATCTCCAAAACGAAGGCGTGGACGGTGACTCGTGTAGTGCAAGCTGCACAAATCGTTTAATTGACCAGCCGCCGCACTCTTCGGAGTGGGGCGGTTTTCAATTAGTTCTTGCAAGCCCGCAGGTTTTATGTGATACTTGCGGGCTTCGCTCATGTATCGCCGCAAAGTGTCTCTCCGCAGACGCGCACCTGCGGTCAGTACTTGTTCGAAGGTCAAGCACCCAAACAGTGATGCGAATCACTGGCGGGACCAAGACTGACCGAGAGGTCCGCATTGTGTGGATTCTTCGGCTTAAGTTGGGAAAGAGAATACTATGATTCAAACTGAAAGCCGGCTCGAAGTGGCCGACAATACCGGTGCCAAAGAAGTCATGTGCATCAAGGTATTGGGCGGCTCCAAGCGCCGTTATGCTGGCATTGGCGACGTGATCAAGGTAACCGTCAAGGTTGCCCAGCCACGCGGCCGTGTCAAAAAAGGTGAAATTTACAACGCTGTGGTTGTGCGTACCGCTAAAGGTGTGCGCCGCCAAGACGGCTCCCTGGTGAAGTTCGACGGCAACGCCGCCGTGCTGCTGAACGCCAAGCTGGAGCCGATCGGTACCCGCATCTTCGGACCTGTCACGCGCGAACTGCGCACTGAGAAGTTCATGAAGATCGTGTCCCTGGCACCGGAAGTCCTGTAAGGAGTCAGTAAATGGATAAGATTCGTAAAAACGACGAAGTCATCGTTTTGACCGGTAAAGACAAGGGCAAGCGCGGCACCGTGCAACAGCGTGTAGACGCTGAGCATGTCGTGGTTGAGGGCGTCAATGTCGCGAAAAAAGCGCAAAAGCCGAACCCGATGACTGGCGTAACTGGTGGCATCGTTGACAAGACCATGCCTATTCACGTGTCCAACGTTGCTCTGTTCAACGCTGCGACCGGTAAGGCAGATCGCGTAGGCTTCAAGGAAGTGGATGGCAAAAAAGTCCGCGTCTTCAAGTCCTCCGGCGAAGTAGTGAAAGGGTAATAAGAAATGGCCCGTCTGCAAGCAGTCTATAAAGACAAAATCGTTGCCGAGCTGACCGAGAAATTCGGTTACAAGTCGGTGATGGAAGTGCCACGCCTGACCAAGATCACCCTGAACATGGGTGTGGGCGAAGCAATCGCTGACAAGAAAGTCCTGGAGCACGCTGTTGGCGACCTGACCAAGATCGCCGGCCAGAAGCCGGTGACCACCAAGTCGCGCAAAGCTATCGCCGGTTTCAAGATCCGCGAAGGCTATCCGATCGGTACCATGGTGACCCTGCGCGGCGCCCGCATGTACGAGTTCCTGGATCGTTTCATCACCGTGGCCCTGCCGCGCGTGCGTGACTTCCGTGGCGTGTCCGGTCGTTCGTTCGACGGTCGCGGCAACTACAACATCGGTGTTAAAGAACAGATCATCTTCCCAGAGATCGAGTACGACAAGATCGATGCGCTGCGTGGTATGAACATCTCGATCACCACCACCGCGAAGACCGACGACGAAGCGAAAGCTCTGCTCGCCGCCTTTAAATTCCCGTTCAGGAACTAATAGATCATGGCAAAACTCGCACTGATTAACCGTGAACAGAAGCGTGTCGACCTGGCAAACAAATTCGCTGCCAAGCGCGCCTCGCTGAAGGCCATCATCGACGACCAGTCGAAGACGGAAGAAGAGCGTTACGAAGCCCGCCTGAAACTGCAGGCGCTGCCACGTAACTCCGCTCCGACCCGTCAGCGCAACCGTTGCGCCGTCACCGGTCGTCCACGCGGCACCTTCCGTAAATTCGGTCTGGGCCGTATCAAGCTCCGTGAATTCGCCATGCGTGGTGAGATTCCGGGTATGACTAAAGCCAGCTGGTAATAGGAGAACAAGCAATGAGTATGAGCGATCCTATCGCCGATATGCTGACCCGCATTCGCAACGCCCAAGGCGTTCAAAAAACGACCGTGGCCATGCCATCGTCGAAAGTCAAAGTAGCGATTGCCAACGTCCTCAAGGACGAGGGTTACATTGAAGATTTCGCTGTCGCCGAAGCCGGTGGCAAGTCGGAACTCAAAATCGGTTTGAAATATTATGTAGGCCGTCCTGTTATCGAGCGCCTTGAGCGCGTGTCCCGTCCGGGCCTGCGCGTGTACAAGGGCAAGGATGAAATCCCAACCGTGATGAACGGCCTGGGCGTTGCCATCGTGTCGACCCCGCAAGGCGTCATGACCGACCGCAAAGCACGCGCTACCGGCGTCGGCGGCGAAGTCATCTGCTACGTCGCGTAAGGAGCAATAATGTCTCGTGTAGCTAAAATGCCTATCGCTGTGCCAGCTGGCGCTGAAGTCGCCATCTCCGCACAAGCGATCACCGTAAAAGGCCCGCTGGGCGTACTGACCCAGTCCCTGAACGGCCTGGTGAAAGTAGAAAACAACGCTGGCACCCTGTCCTTCGACGTGGCCAACGACAGCCGCGAAGCCAATGCCATGTCCGGCACGCTGCGCGCGCTGGTGAACAACATGGTCACCGGCGTCACCAAGGGCTTCGAGAAGAAGCTGAACCTGGTTGGCGTGGGTTACAAGGCGCAAGCCGCTGGCGACAAGCTGAACCTGTCGCTGGGCTTCTCGCACCCGGTTGTGCACGCGATGCCAGAAGGCGTCACCGTGGCAACCCCAACCCCGACCGAGATCCTGATCAAGGGTATCGACCGTCAAAAGGTTGGCCAGGTGGCCGCTGAAGTTCGCGCTTACCGCGCTCCTGAGCCTTACAAGGGCAAGGGCGTCCGTTATTCGGACGAAGTGGTTAAGATCAAAGAAACCAAGAAGAAGTAATTAGGGGCTGACGATGGATAAAAAAGAATCTCGTCTGCGTCGCGGACGTCAAACCCGGATCAAGATTGCGCAGCTGAAAGTGAACCGCCTGTCGGTACACCGCACCAACCTGCACATCTATGCAAACTTGACCTCCCCGGATGCCAAAGTACTGGTTTCGGCCTCGACCGCGGAAGCGGAAGTGCGCGCAGAACTGGCCGGCAAATCGGGCAAGGGTGGCAACGCCGCCGCCGCCGCACTGGTGGGCAAGCGCGTAGCAGAAAAAGCACTGAAAGCAGGAATCACCGAAGTTGCGTTCGACCGCTCCGGTTTCCGTTACCACGGCCGTGTCAAAGCGCTGGCAGAAGCTGCCCGCGAAGCCGGTCTGAAGTTCTAAGGGTACGATCATGGCAAAAATGCAAGCTAAAATGCAAAGCGACAAGCCGGATGACGGCATGCGCGAAAAAATGATCGCGATCAACCGCGTGACCAAAGTGGTCAAGGGTGGTCGTATCATGGGCTTCGCGGCGCTGACCGTCGTTGGTGACGGCGATGGCCGCATCGGCATGGGTAAAGGCAAATCGAAAGAAGTGCCAGTGGGTGTGCAAAAGGCAATGGAAGAAGCCCGCCGCAACCTGATCAAAGTGCCGCTGAAAAACGGCACGCTGCATCACACCGTCATCGGCCGCCACGGCGCGTCGAAAGTGATGATGATGCCAGCCAAGCCGGGTACCGGCGTGATCGCTGGTGGCGCCATGCGCGCGATCTTCGAGGTAATGGGCGTGACCGACGTGGTGGCGAAATCCACCGGTTCGAGCAACCCATACAACCTGGTGCGCGCGACCCTGGACGGCCTGTCGAAAATCAGTACTGCTGCTGACATCGCTGCGAAACGCGGCAAGTCGGTGGAAGACATCCTGGCTTAAGGGGAAACCACATGAGCACTATCAAAGTCAAACTGGTGAAGGGCCTGATCGGCACTCGTCAAGACCACCGCGCCACCGTGCGTGGCCTGGGTCTGCGCCGCGTCAACTCGGTTTCCGAGCTGCAGGACACCCCATCGGTACGCGGCATGATCACCAAAGTCGCCTACCTCGTGAAAGTCGTATCGTAAGCCTTGGCTTATGATCTGGAGAAATCAATGGAATTGAATACCATTCAACCAGCAGACGGCGCGAAGCACTACAAGCGTCGCGTCGGTCGCGGTATCGGCTCCGGCCTGGGTAAAACCTCCGGCCGTGGTCACAAAGGTCAAAAATCGCGTTCGGGCGGCTTCCATAAAGTCGGTTTCGAAGGCGGTCAGATGCCTCTGCAACGCCGTCTGCCTAAGCGCGGTTTCAAGTCGCTCAACGCCACCTTCAAAGCTGAAGTGCGCCTGTCCGACCTGAACAACCTGCCTACCGGCGAAGTCGACATTCTGGTCCTGAAGCAAGCCGGCGTGCTGGGCGTGCTGGCCCGCGACGTGCGCGTGATCGCCTCCGGCGAAATCACCAAAGCCGTCGTGGTCAAAGGCCTGAAAGTCACCGCGGGCGCGAAAGCGGCCATCGAAGCGGCTGGCGGCTCGGTAGCCTGAGCTGATAGCTAACAGCTAGATCGGAGCGAAAATTGGCGACCAACCCACAACTTGCTAAGAGCGCCGCAGCTGGCTTCCCTTGGGGCCGCCTGTGGTTCCTGCTTGGCGCATTGGTGGTGTATCGTATCGGCGCTCACGTTCCTGTACCGGGTGTCGACCCGGTACAGCTGGCGGCCCTGTTCAAGCAACAGGAAGGCGGCATCCTGGGCATGTTCAACATGTTCTCCGGTGGCGCCTTGTCCCGCTTTACGGTGTTTGCGCTCGGTATCACGCCCTACATCTCGGCCTCGATCATCATGCAGTTGCTGTCGATCGTGTCGCCACAGATGGAGGCGCTGAAGAAGGAGGGCGAATCCGGCCGCCGCAAGATCACCCAGTACACCCGTTATGCGACGGTGGCGCTGGCTCTGTTCCAGGCGCTGGGTGTGTCCGTGGCACTGGAATCGCAGCCTGGTCTGGTGCTGGATCCTGGCCTGGGCTTCCGCTTCGTGACGATCGTGACGCTGTTGACCGGCACCATGTTCCTGATGTGGCTGGGGGAGCAGATTACCGAGCGCGGTCTCGGTAACGGCATCTCCATCATCATCTTCGCCGGTATCGCCGCCGGTCTGCCTGGCGCCCTGGGCGGCTTGTTCTCCCAGGTGTCGACGGGTTCGATTGGCAGCTTCTCGGCCATCCTCATCGTGGTACTGGTCGCCCTGGTGACCTACGCCGTGGTGTTCGTGGAGCGTGGACAGCGCAAGATCCTGGTCAACTACGCCAAGCGTCAAGTCGGCAACAAGATCTACGGTGGCCAAACCAGCCACCTGCCGCTGAAGCTGAACATGGCCGGCGTGATCCCGCCGATCTTCGCATCGTCGATTATCCTGTTCCCGGCTACGCTCGTGGAGTGGTTCTCGAAGGGTGCCGACAAGTCCAGCCCGGTCGTCGGTTTCATGAAAGACCTGGCTGCGTCGTTGAGCCCTGGCGAGCCGATCCATGCGTTGTTGTACGCCATTGCAATCGTGTTCTTCTGTTTCTTCTATACCGCGCTGGTGTTCAACAGCAAGGAAACAGCGGACAACTTGAAGAAGAGCGGGGCCTTTGTGCCAGGGATCCGTCCCGGTGAGCAGACTGCCCGCTACATCGACAAGATCCTGACGCGATTGACGCTGGCCGGTGCCATCTACATCACGCTGGTGTGTTTGTTGCCGGAGTTTATGAATGCCCAGTGGAAGGTCCCCTTCTACTTTGGCGGCACCTCCCTGTTGATTATTGTGGTTGTGACCATGGATTTCATGGCCCAGGTGCAAAACTATGTGATGTCGCAGCAATACGAGTCGCTGCTGCGCAAAGCAAACTTCAAGGGCGGGATTCCGACGCGTTAAGCGCGGCAAACATAACGAAAAATGGCAAAAGACGACGTCATACAGATGCAAGGCGAGATTCTGGAGAATCTCCCCAATGCAACATTTCGAGTGAAGCTGGAAAACGGGCACGTGGTGCTCGGGCACATTTCGGGTAAAATGCGGATGAACTATATCCGCATCCTTCCTGGCGACAAGGTGACGGTCGAACTGACACCTTATGATCTGAGCCGGGCCCGCATCGTGTTCCGGACCAAGTAAATAAACAATCGTACTAGAAGAGAGTGCAAAAATGAAAGTTAACGCTTCAGTCAAGCGCATCTGCCGCAACTGCAAGATCATCAAGCGCAAAGGTGTGGTCCGCGTAATCTGCGTCGAACCGCGTCACAAGCAGCGTCAAGGTTAATAACCGTTATTTATCGAGGAATAACGAATGGCACGTATTGCAGGGGTTAACATCCCAAACCACCAACATACCGTTATCGGCCTGACCGCCATCTACGGTATCGGCCGCCCACGCTCGCAGTTCATCTGCCAGGCGACGGGTGTTCCATCCAACAAGAAGATCAAAGATCTGGACGACAGCGAGCTGGAAAAGCTGCGTGATGAGATCGGCAAGTTCGTAGTTGAAGGCGACCTGCGCCGCGAACTGTCGATGAACATCAAGCGTCTGATGGATCTGGGCTGCTACCGCGGCATGCGTCACCGCAAGGGCCTGCCGGTCCGCGGCCAGCGCACCCGCACCAATGCACGTACCCGCAAGGGCCCGCGCAAAGCCGCTCAATCGCTGAAGAAATAATCTTAGGAAAATATTATGGCTAAGCAACAAAGCAGCGCAGCAGCAGCTCGCGTACGCAAGAAGGTCAAGAAGAACGTTGCAGAAGGCATCGCACACGTTCACGCTTCCTTCAACAACACCATCATCACCATCACCGACCGTCAGGGCAACGCTCTGTCGTGGGCGACCTCCGGTGGCGCTGGCTTCAAGGGTTCGCGTAAATCGACCCCGTTCGCAGCGCAGGTTGCTGCTGAAGCCGCAGGTAAAGTGGCTGTTGAGTGCGGCGTGAAGAACCTGGAAGTGCGCATCAAGGGCCCAGGCCCTGGCCGCGAATCCGCAGTGCGCGCACTGAACAACCTGGGCATCAAGATCACCGAGATCCAGGACGTTACCCCAGTACCGCACAACGGCTGCCGTCCTCCTAAGCGTCGTCGTATCTAATGATGCTGCCGGCGGCGGGGCAACCCGCTCCCGCCGGCGTCGTCCTCTTGGAAGCAAAAAACCGCTGGAACAGTGGGCCGGAAACGGCTATACTGTCCGGCTGTTCTCGCCTGTCGGATGGATTTCGACGGGTTTTTCGTTTTGTCAGCCACCGTCCAAGCTGAAAGTGAGCTGGACTAGCGCCTAACCGCACGCATAGTCGCGCCGCGGCTGGGGCGTCATATTTAAAGGAAAACACCGTGGCACGTTATATCGGACCAAAAGCAAAGCTGTCCCGCCGTGAAGGCACCGACCTGTTCCTGAAGAGCGCCCGCCGCTCCCTGGATTCGAAATGCAAACTGGACGTCAAGCCAGGCCAGCACGGCGTGAAATCGGGCGCCCGCACCTCGGACTTCGGCAACCAGCTGCGCGAAAAGCAAAAAGTAAAACGCATGTACGGCATCCTGGAACGCCAGTTCCGCCGCTACTTCGCCGAAGCCGACCGCCGCAAGGGCAACACCGGCGAAACCCTGCTGTCCCTGCTGGAAACCCGCCTGGACAATGTGGCTTACCGCATGGGCTTCGGCTCGACCCGCGCTGAAGCGCGCCAGCTGGTATCGCACAAAGCCTTCACCGTGAACGGCCAAGTGGTCAACATCGCTTCCTACGCCGTGAAAACCGGTGACGTGATCGCCGTGCGCGAAAAAGCCAAGAAGCAAGTGCGTATCGTTGAAGCGCTGTCGCTGGCGGAACAAGTCGGCATGCCAGCCTGGGTGTCGGTTGACTCCAAGAAAATGGAAGGCACGCTGAAATCGCTGCCAGAGCGTAACGAAATCGCTCACGACGTCAACGAATCGCTGATCGTCGAACTGTACTCGCGTTAATCGCAGTAAGTAGCCTCCGCCCACTGGGTTTCGCCCAGTGGGCTTTTTCACTAATGCCATCAGCCTTATCGGTGTAATGAGCCGAGGGTATTGAAAAGGACATTTCATGCAAAACAGTTTGTTGAAACCACGTATCATCGACGTCGAAGCCCTGGGCGCCGGTCACGCTAAAGTCGTGATGGAGCCGTTCGAGCGTGGCTATGGCCACACCCTGGGCAATGCGCTGCGCCGCGTGCTGCTGTCGTCCATGATCGGCTACGCGCCGACCGAAGTGACGATTGCCGGCGTGGTGCACGAGTACTCGTCGCTGGACGGCGTCCAGGAAGACGTGGTTGACCTGTTGCTGAACCTGAAGGGCGTGGTCTTCAAAGTCCACAACCGTGACTCCGTCACCCTGACCCTGAAGAAGGAAGGCGAAGGCGCCGTCCTGGCATCGGACATCGACCTGCCGCACGACGTCGAGCTGATCAATCCGGACCACGTGATTGCCCACCTGACCGCAGGCGGCAAGCTGGACATGCAGATCAAAGTGGAAAAAGGCCGCGGCTATGTGCCGGGCAACGTCCGCCGCCTGTCCGAAGACACCAATAAGACCATCGGCCGCATCATCCTGGACGCGTCGTTCTCGCCAGTGCGCCGCGTGTCTTACGCCGTGGAATCGGCCCGTGTGGAACAGCGTACCGACCTGGACAAGCTGATCATCAACATCGAAACCAACGGCGTGATCACGCCGGAAGAAGCGATCCGCCAGTCGGCCCGCGTGCTGGTGGACCAGTTGAATGTATTCGCCGCCCTGGAAGGCACGGAAGCGGCCGCCGAAGCGCCATCGCGTGCTCCGCTGGTCGATCCTATCCTGCTGCGTCCGGTGGACGACCTGGAGCTGACCGTACGTTCGGCCAACTGCCTGAAAGCGGAAAACATCTACTACATCGGCGACCTGATCCAGCGTTCGGAAAACGAACTGCTGAAGACGCCGAACCTGGGCCGCAAGTCCTTGAACGAAATCAAGGAAGTGCTCGCTTCGCGTGGCCTGACTCTGGGCATGAAGCTGGAGAACTGGCCGCCTGCCGGCCTGGAGAAGTAATTTTGCTGTACCCGCGCGCGGCATGTGCCGCGCGCGTTTAACCCTTATGAACCGGTCCGCGCCCTGGCGGGCAGCGATAGCTGTCCCCCTGGCGATCGAAGAACCTGGCATTAAACATCATCGAAAGGAAGTACCATGCGTCACCGTCACGGCCTCCGTAAGCTGAACCGTACCTCGTCCCACCGCCTGGCTATGCTGCGCAACATGACCGTTTCCCTGCTGCGTCATGAAGCCATCAAAACCACCGTTCCTAAAGCTAAGGAACTGCGCCGCGTGATCGAGCCGATCCTGACCCTGGGCAAGACCGACACCCTGGCCAACAAGCGCCTGGCTTTCGCTCGCCTGCGCGACCGCGAAATGGTTCTGAAGCTGTTCGCCGAACTGGGCCCACGCTACGCCAACCGCAACGGCGGTTACCTGCGCATCCTGAAAATGGGTTTCCGCGTGGGCGACAACGCGCCGATGGCTTACGTTGAACTGCTGGACCGTCCAGAGATCACCGAAGCTGTTGAAGTTGCCGACGAAGCGTAAATCACGCTGAGTCAGGAAAAAAGCCAGGCGCTGCCTGGCTTTTTTTATGGCCGGGCGGGAAAGCGCGGCCAGGTGTACCATAGGCGGGTTTCAGTTCTCGAAGGCAGTCATGTCCCGCTTTGCCCACTTCCTCGTCCGCCTGCTGGCGTTGACGGTCCTGCTGTTTGCCGCGCCGGCCCGCGCCGAGGAAGACTTCCTCGATCCGGCTGTCGCCTTCAAGTTCTCCGCCCGCATGCTGGACGAGAAAACCGCCAGCGTCACCTATGACATCGCCGACGGCTACTATATGTACCGCGAGCGCTTCATGTTCAAGGCGCAGGGCGCCACGCTGGGCGCGCCGGACATTCCGCCCGGCAAGGTCAAGTTCGACGAAACCTTCAACAAGGACGTGGAAACCTACCGCAAGCAGGTCACCATCACCATCCCGGTCGACACCGCCGGCCCGTTCACCTTGCTGGCCACCTCGCAGGGCTGCTCGGACAAGGGCTTGTGCTACTCGCCGCAGGAGGCCCAGGTCAAGCTGGTGGGCGCCGGCGGCAGCGGCGCGGCCATGTCGCTGCCTGGCGCCGCAGGGCCGGGCGCCGCGTTGGCCGGCGTGGACGCGGCCGGCGCCGGCGGGGTCAGCGAACTGGGCAAGATCGAAGCGGCGCTGCAGGGCGGCCGCCTGCTGGTGATCCTGCCGCTGTTCGCGCTGCTGGGCCTGGGCCTGGCGTTCACCCCCTGCGTGCTGCCCATGGTGCCCATCCTGTCCTCGATCATCGTCGGCGAAGGTGCGCGCAGCAGCCGCGGGCGCGGCCTGCTGCTGTCGCTCACCTATGCGCTGGGCATGGCCATCGTCTACACCGCGCTGGGCGTGGCGGCCGGGCTGATCGGCGAAGGCCTGGCCGCCGCGCTGCAGAACCCCTGGGTGCTGGGCGCCTTCGGCCTGCTGATGGTGGCGCTGTCGCTGTCCATGTTCGGCCTGTACGAACTGCAAGTGCCGGCCGGGCTGCAAAGCCGGCTGAGCACGGTGTCCAGCCGCCAGTCGTCCGGCAAGCTGGCCGGCGTGTTCGCCATGGGCGCCATTTCCGCCCTCATCGTCGGCCCCTGCGTGGCCGCGCCGCTGGCCGGCGCGCTGGTCTACATCAGCCAGACGCGCGACGTGGTCATCGGCGGCGGCGCGCTGTTCGCCATGGCGGTGGGCATGAGCGTGCCGCTGGTGCTGGTGGGCGTCTCGGCCGGCACGCTGCTGCCGCGCGCCGGCGGCTGGATGGACAATGTGAAGAAATTCTTCGGCGTGCTGCTGCTGGCCATGGCGCTGTGGCTGGTGTCGCCGGTGCTGCCGGCCTGGGTGGCCATGCTGGGCTTCGCGCTGCTGGGCATAGGCTACGGCGTCTACCTGCTGACGGCCGGTAGCCGGGGCCGGGCCGGCACGGGCTGGCTGGGCAAGGCGGCGGCCGTGGTGTTCGTCCTGCTGGGGGCGGTGCAACTGGTCGGCGCAGCCACCGGCGGGCGGGACGTGCTGGCGCCGCTGGCCCACCTGGGGCGTGGCGGCGAGCAGCCGGTGCACTTCCAGCGCGTCAAGACCGTGGCCCAGCTGGACGCCGCGCTGGCGCAAACCGGCGGCAAGACCGCCATGCTGGACTTCTACGCCGACTGGTGCGTGTCCTGCAAGGAAATGGAAAAGCTCACCTTCGTCGACCCGGCCGTCAAGGCCAAATTGGCCAACACCGTGCTGCTGCAGGTGGACGTGACCGCCAACGACGAGGACGACAAGGCCATGCTGAAGCGCTTCAAGCTGTTCGGCCCGCCCGGCATCATCTTGTTCAACCCGCAAGGCCAGGAAATCCCGGACTCCCGCGTGGTCGGCTTCCAGAATGCGGAAACCTTCCTGAAATCGCTGGACAAGCTGCAATAAACCAAGGGGCGCCGTGGCGCCCCTTGTGCTTGATGCAAGCCCGATCAGCTATGGTGCATGGCGCCGTGGCCGCCGCCAGGACGGTGGCCGCGTCGGTGGTGGCGCTGGGTGGCTTGGTCGAAGGTCTTCTGCTGCTCGGGCGTCAGCTGGGCGTAGAAGGTCTTCAGCGCGGCCAGGCGGGTTTCATGCTGGGCGATCATCTGCTTGTGCATCTCCAGGCGCCGCTCGGCGCGCTCCGGCGCACTCAGCTGGGCCAGCGCGGCGCGGTCGGCGCGGGCCGCCGGCAGCTTGGGCGCGCTGGCGGCGACGAAGGCGTTCCAGGCCGGTTCCTGCGCCGCCGTCAGCTTCAGCTTGTCGTGCAGCGCGGCCTGGTGCCTGGCCATCATTTCCTTGAATGTGGCCTGGCGCTCGGCGGCCCTGGCGGCGCGCTGCTCCTGGGTCAGGGCCTGGCCGTGGCGGCCCGGGGCCGGGGTGTCGGCGGCGAAGGCGCTGCCGCCCACCGCGCCCAGGCTGAGCACGGCCATGCCGATGATCAGGGATTTGCGTATCGTGTTCATGGTAAGTCCTTTGAGGTTGGGTTCGGTGGCTACACTCGATGTGCACTGCACATGGAGGCCATCTTGGCAGCGCGGTGTTGCCGCTGCATTGCCCCAGCCGCCGCTTTTGTATCAAACTGTTTCGCCGGGACTGCAGCGCTTGCAGATATACAAGCCGATACAAACCCTTATTGGCCTTCCCCCTCCGAACTGAGGATAATTGAGGCATGGAACAAACTTCTACCATCCTGATCGTCGACGACGACCGCGATATCCGCTCCCTGCTGGCCGACTACCTGGAGGCCAATGGCTACCGCGCGCAGTGCGCGGCGGACGGCGGCGCCATGTGGAAACAGCTCGACGAGGCGCGCCCGGACCTGATCGTGCTGGACCTGAACCTGCCCGGCGACGACGGCCTGAGCCTGTGCCGCAAGCTGCGCGCCACGTCGTCGCTGCCGGTCATCATGCTGACCGCCCGCAACGAGCCGCTGGACCGCATCCTGGGCCTGGAAATGGGCGCCGACGACTACCTGCCGAAACCGTTCGAGCCGCGCGAATTGCTAGCCCGCATACGCAGCGTGCTGCGCCGCAGCCACGCCATGCCGTCCAATGCCGGTTCCGACAAGGTGCAGCAGATGCGCTTTTCCAACTGGACCCTGGACCTGACCGCGCGCCACCTGGTGAATCCGGACGGCATCGTCATCATGCTGTCGGGCGCCGAGTTCCGCCTGCTCAAGGTGTTCCTGGAACACCCGAACCGCGTGCTCAACCGCGACCAGCTGCTGAACCTGACCCAGGGCCGCGACGCCGACCCCTTCGACCGATCGATCGACATCCAGATCAGCCGCCTGCGCCAGAAGCTGGGCGAGGACGCGCGGGTGCCGCAAATCATCAAGACCGTGCGCAACGGCGGCTATGTGCTGGCCGGCGCCGTCAGCGTGGAGCCGGGCACGTGAAAGCGTTCCTCAGTTCGATGACGGGCCGCGTGTTCCTGGTGCTGCTGCTCGGCATCGTGGCCTCGGCCACGCTGACGCAATACCTGGCCGTCAACGAACGCCAGCGCACGCTGGAGCGCTACCGCGACTCCTACGCGCTGGACCGCGCGGTGGAACTGCTCTCCACGGTCGGCGTGGTCAAGCCGGAAGGGCGCGCCACCTACCTGAAGATCACCAGCCAGGGCGGCCTGCGGCTGGAAGCGACCAGCGACGCCATCAACACCGCCCACCCGCAATCCGATTTTTCCCGCCACCTGGGCGAGCGCCTGGGGCAGGACTACGTGCTGGCGCCGCTGGCCGAGCGGCCCGCCGCCTGCGACGCGCCGCGCGAGATCAACTCCATCTTCGGCCCGGCCCAATGGCGCGGCACCTGCGAGGCGATCAATGTGGGCATGCCGGACGGCCAGGTGCTGCGCCTGACCATCCTGCCGCCGCGCTCGCCGCCCCCGACCGGCCAGAATGAGCTGCTCAGCCTGCTGCCTTTCCTGTTCAGCATAGTCGGCCTGGCCTACCTGGTCACGCGCATGGCGGTGCGCCCGCTCAAGCAGCTGGCCCAGGCCGCCAAGGACCTGGGCAACGACATCAACCACGCGCCGCTGGAACTGCGCGGCGCCAGCGAGATCCGCCAGGCCAGCGCCGCCTTCAACGCCATGCAGGCGCGCATCCGCCAGCACATCTTCCAGCGCACGCAAATGCTGGCCGCCATCACGCACGACTTGCAGACCCCGCTGACCCGCATGCGGCTGCGGCTGGAAAAAGTGGCCGACGGCGACTTGCAGCAAAAGCTGCTGGGCGACCTGTCGGCCACGCAGCAGATGGTGAAGGAAGGCCTGGACCTGGCGCGCAGCATGGACAGCACCGAAAACATGCAGGCGCTGGACCTGGACTCGCTGCTCGACAGCGTGTGCGCCGACGCGGCCGACGCCGGCCAGGACGTGGCCCTCAAGGGCCGCGCCGCCATGGCGCTGATGGGCCGTCCGCTGGCGATCCGGCGCTGCCTGGTGAACCTGCTGGACAACGCCGTCAAGTACGGCCAGAGCGCCAGCGTGACGGTGGAGCGCATGGTGGGCGCGGCCCGCATCCGCATCCGCGACGCCGGCCCCGGCATTGCCGCCGACCAGCTGGCGCAGGTGTTCGAGCCGTTCTACCGCATCGAGACGTCGCGCTCGCGCGAATCCGGCGGCACCGGCCTGGGCCTGACCATCGCGCGCAACATCGCCGAACAGCACGGCGCCAGCATCGCGCTGGCCAACCACCCGGACGGCGGCCTGGAGGTCACCCTGGTACTGCCCGAATATTACGCCGGGAAATGATTCCCGCTTTGCACTCACCTAAAACAACATGAAAAAGACGACACTGGTAGTTCTGGTGGCTGCGGCCGCCGCGATCGGCGCGGGCGCCTGGTATTTCGGGCAGCCGGCGGCAGCGCCGGCCGGGCAGGCGGGCGCCCAAGGCAAGGGACAGCAGGGGCAGCAGGGACCGACCACGGTCAACGTGGTGGCGCCGCAGCGGCAGGACGTGCCGGTGCTGCTGACCGCCAACGGCACGGTGTCGCCCATCAGCACCGTGGACCTGCACCCGCAAACCACCAGCACCATTGTCAAGGTGCACATCAAGGAAGGCCAGTTCGTCAAACAGGGCGAGCTGATGTTCTCGCTCGACAGCCGCAGCGAACACGCCAACGTGGAGAAAGCCCAGGCCCAGGTGATGCGCGACCGCGCCACCCTGGCCGACCTGGAGCGCCAGTACCAGCGCAGCATGGAGCTGCTGGCGCAGAAATTCATCGCCCAGGGCGCGGTCGACACCCTGCGCAGCCAGGTCGAGCAGGCGCGCGCCGTGCTCAACGCGGATCTCGCCGCCGCCCAGGCTGTCAAAGTGGACGCCAGCTACACCAGCATCCGCGCGCCGCTGACGGGCCGGGTGGGCGCCATCAACGTCTACCCGGGCAGCCTGGTGCAGCTGTCGACCTCGCTCACCACGGTGACCCAGCTGAACCCGATCAATGTCGCCTTCACGCTGCCGGAAAGCGCGCTGGCCGGGCTGCTGGCGGCGCAACAGGCCGGCGCGGTGCCGGTCGAGGTGGAATCGGGCGGCAAGCTGTTCAAGGGCAAGCTGAGCTTCATCGACAACGCAGTCGACCCGATGGCCGGCGTGATCCGGGTGAAGGCCGAGTTCGACAACAGCCAGACCCAGCTCTGGCCGGGCCAGTACGTCGGCGCCAGGCTCACCGTGCAAACGCTGAAAGACGTGCTGGTGGTGCCGCAAAACGCTATCATTAACAACACCAGAGGTACTTTCGTGTACACCGTCGCCCCGGACCAGACCGCCGCGGTGGCCAATATCAAGCGCCTGCACACGTTCGGCCCCTACGCCGCCGTGAGCGGCCTGAACGGCGATGAGAAGGTCATCGTCGAAGGCAAGCAGAACCTGCGTCCCGGCGGCAAGGTGCGCATCGCCGACGCCGCGTCGCCGGACAAGAAAAAGGGCGCGGGCGAGGGCGGCGGGGCTGCCAAGAAAAAGGATAGCGCGGCATGAACCTGTCCGAATTGTGCATACGCCGCCCGGTGATGGTGGTGCTGCTGTCGCTGAGCCTGATCCTGGCCGGCGTGCTGGCCTACGCCCACATCCCGGTCGCCGCGCTGCCCAGCTATAACACCCCGGTCATCAACGTCGGCGCCGACCTGCCCGGGGCCAGCCCGGAAACCATGGCGTCCTCGGTCGCGCTGCCGCTGGAGAAGCAGTTCTCCACGATCGCCGGCCTGAGCATGATCACCTCCACCAGCACCCTGGGCAACACCTCGCTGACGCTGGAGTTCGACACCAGCATCGATGTCAACGAGGCGGCGGTCGATGTGCAGGCCGCGTTGCTGCGCGCGCAGCGTTCGCTGCCGCAGGAAATGACGGACTTGCCGTCCTACCGCAAGGTCAACCCGGCCGACGCGCCGGTGCTGTTCATGACCATGACCTCGCCGTCGCTGAGCCTGTCCGAACTGAACGACTATGCGGAAAACCTGGTCGCGCCCAGCCTGTCGACGCTGCCCGGCGTGGCCCAGGTCACCGTCAACGGCCAGAAGCGCTTCGCGGTGCGCATCCGCGCCAAGGCTGACCTGCTGAACGCGCGCAACATGACGCTGGACGAGCTGGCCGCGGCCATCCGCGCCGCCAACGCCAATACCCCGCTCGGCATCCTGGACGGCCCCAGCCAGACCCTCACCATCCAGGGCAACGCCCAGCTGATGAAGGCGGCCGAGTTCGCCGAACTGATAGTCGCCACCCGCAACGGCCAGCCGGTGCGCCTGAAGGACGTGGCCGAGGCCGAGGACAGCTACCAGTCCGTCAAGACCGCCGGCAGCTACAACGGCGAGCGCTCCATCGTGCTGCTGGTGCAGCGCCAGCCGGACGCCAACACGGTGCAGGTGGTGGACGGCGTGCGCCGGCTGCTGCCGCGCTTCACCGCCCAGCTGCCGGCTTCGGTCAAGATCAACCTGGTCAACGACCGCTCGGTGTCGATCCGTGAAGCCATCCACGACGTCAACCTGACCCTGGCGCTGACCGTGGTGCTGGTGGTGCTGGTGATCTTCCTGTTCCTGCGCAAGGCCGCCGCCACCTTCATCCCGGCCATCACCATGCCGATCTCGCTGCTGGGCGCACTGAGCCTGCTGTACGCCTTCGGCTACAGCCTGGACAACGTGTCCCTGCTCGGCATCACCCTGGCCGTGGGCCTGGTGGTGGACGACGCCATCGTGGTACTGGAAAACATTGTGCGCCACATCGAGCTGGGCAAGAAGCCGCTGCAGGCGGCGCTGGTCGGCTCGCGCGAAATGGGCTTCACCATCATTTCCATTTCGATTTCGCTGGTGGCGGTGTTCATCCCCATCTTCTTCATGCCCGGCGTGATCGGCCTGCTGTTCCATGAATTCGCGGTGGTGGTGGCGCTGTCGGTGCTGGTCTCGGCGGTGGTGTCGCTGACCCTGGTGCCCATGCTGTGCGCGCGCCTGCTGCCGAACGAGGCGCACGCCGCCGCCGGCGACGACACCTTCATCGGCCGCTGGTTCGAGGCCGGCTTCTCGCGCCTGCGCAACGGCTACGCCAGCACGCTGGACATCGCGCTCAAGCACCGCTACGTGGTGCTGGCGCTGGCCATCGGCACCTTCGTGCTGACCGTGGTGCTGTACGCCACCATCCCCAAGGGTTTCTTCCCGGAAGAAGACCTGGGCCAGATCCGCGTCACCACCGAGGCGTCGGAAGACATTTCCTCGGCTGCATTGCTGGAGCTGCAGACCCGGGTGGCGCAGGTCATCATGGCCGACCCCAACGTGCAGGACGTGACGTCCTTCGTCAGCGGCGGCAACGGCGGCCGCATGTTCCTGGTGCTCAAGCCGCGCGGCCAGCGCGCCAAGATGCCGCAGGTACTCGACAGCTTGCGCAAGGCCACCAAGGCGGTGCCCGGCATGGCCGTCTACCTCAGTCCCGTGCAGAACCTGCAGCTGGGCGGCCGCCCCAGCAAGAGCCGCTACCAGTACACGCTGCAGTCGGTCAGCCCGGATGCGCTGAGCGACTGGGCCAACAAGTTCCAGGAGCGCATGCGTTCGGACAACGACTTCCGCGACGTCACCAGCGATTCGCAGAACAAGGGCTTGCAGGCCTCGCTCAAGATCGACCGCGACAAGGCCAACACCCTGGGCGTGGAAATCAGCGCCATCCGCAGCGCGCTCTACCTGGCCTTCGGCGAGCGCCAGGTGTCGACCATCTACTCGTCCGCCGCCAGCTACTTCGTGATCCTGGAGGCGGCCGCCGAGGACCGCCAGTTCGACGACGCGCTGACCAAGATTTCCGTGCGCAACAAGGCCGGCAACCTGGTGCAGCTGTCCAGCTTTGCCAGCGTGGAGCGCACCGTGGGCCCGACCTCGGTCAACCACCAGGGCCAGCTGCAGGCCATCACGCTGTCGTTCAACCTGGCGCCGGACGTGCCGCTGGGCGTGGCCACCAACAAGATCGACAAGATGGCGCTGGACATGGGCCTGCCCGCCTCCATCATCACCACCTACGGCGGCGACGCGGCGGTGTTCCAGAGCTCGCAGGGCAGCCAGCTGATCCTGATCATCGCCGCGCTGGGCGTCATCTACGTGCTGCTGGGCGTGCTCTACGAGAGCTACATCCACCCGCTGACCATCCTGGCCGGCCTGCCGTCGGCGGCGGTGGGGGCCTTGCTGACCTTGCGCATCTTCAACCTGGACCTGACCATGATCGCCATCATCGGCATCCTGATGCTGATCGGTATCGTCAAGAAGAACGCCATCATGATGATCGACTTCGCGCTGGACGCGCAGCGCAACCAGGGCATGGCGCCGGCCGACGCCATCCGCGAAGCCTGCGTGCTGCGCTTCCGCCCCATCATGATGACCACGCTGGCCGCGCTGATGGGCGCCTTGCCGATCGCGCTGGGCCTGGGCGCCGGCGCCGAACTGCGCCAGCCGCTGGGCCTGGCCGTGGTGGGCGGCCTGATCTTCTCGCAGGTGATCACGCTGTACATCACCCCGGTGATCTACCTGTTCCTCGACAAATACAGCGGCAGCGGGCCGATGGACGACGCGGCCCTGGCGGACGAGCCGGAGCCGGCCAAGGCGCCGGTGGAGCTAAAAGCTGTCAGCCTTGCCAAGCACTGATATCATACGGCGGGCCGGAAGATTTCCGGCCCGTTTGCTTTTGGCAATCTTGTGATACATACGGTAACATCCATCAAGACCGGGTCCGGGTAAGCTGGCGTACTCGGGTGTTTGTAAAGAAAGTCCGTTTATCTTGTTCCAGTTCAGCCACACCCACGGGGCCGACCACAGCCACGAATATTGCGAAGCATGCGGCCAGCGGCTGCCTCCGCCCGGCAGCTACGGCTATGGCGGCTATGGCGGGCCGAGCCGGCACAAGCGCATCGGCATCGGCATCTCGATCGCGCTGCACCTGCTCATCGTGCTGTACTACCTGTTCCATCCCCAGCAAAAGATTTCCCTTAAACCGCCCGCCAAGGAAGGCGAGATGGTGTGGGTGGCGCCGCTCAAGGACAAGCCGGCCCCGAAAGCCAAGCCGGAACCGAAGAAGCCCGAAGTGGCCAAGGCGCCGCCGCAGCCGCGCCGCGACAGCAAGGCCGTGGCCAGGAAGACCGCGCCGCCCAAGCTGGAAACCTATGTGCCGCCGGTGCAGGCCACCATGAAGCCGCCGCCGACCCCGGCCGTGGAAGAGGACATGATGGCGCGCGTGGAAGCGGCCCGCAAGCGCCGCGCCGACGCCAATCCGCAGCCGGCGCAGGAGCCGCAGGAAAGCGACGCCGAGCGCGCCAACCGCATCGCGCGCGCCAACATCATGGGCGCCATGGGCCGCAACGCGGCCGGCGAGCGGGAAGACACGGGCGGCATCTTCTCCATCATCAACAAATCGGGGCTGAGCGCGGACATCAAGTTCCGCGGCTGGAACACCAACTTCAAGCGCCAGTGGTCGCAGCAGGTGCATGTCGAACTGGGGACCGATCCGGACATCGAGACGGCCATCGTGCGCCGCATGATAGAGCTGATCCGCAAGGAGAAGCCGGGCGAGTTCCAGTGGGAATCGCACCGCCTGGGCAAGGTGATCACGATGAACGCCGGCCGCCAATACCAGGCCGAACTGGAAGCGTTCCTGCTGAAAGAGTTCTTCCCGAACTACCGGCGATAAAAAAACGGGGCTCGCGCCCCGCTTGCTTGTTCCGTCTGCTTACGCCGCCTTCAGCTTGCGCGCGATGTCGAGCGCGAAGTAGGTCAGCACGCCGTCGGCGCCGGCGCGCTTGAAGGCCAGCATGGCTTCCATCATCACCTTGTCGTGGTCCAGCCAGCCGTTTTGCGCGGCGGCCTTGATCATGGCGTACTCGCCGCTGACCTGGTAGGCGAAGGTCGGCACCTTGAACTCGTCCTTCACGCGGCGCACGATGTCCAGGTAGGGCATGCCGGGTTTCACCATCACCATGTCGGCGCCTTCCTGCAGGTCCAGCGCCACTTCGCGCAGCGCCTCGTTGCCGTTGGCCGGGTCCATCTGGTAGGTGTTCTTGTCGCTCTTGCCGAGGTTTTTGGCGGAACCGACCGCGTCGCGGAAGGGGCCGTAGAACGCCGACGCGTACTTGGCCGAGTAGGCCATGATGCGTGTGTGGATGTGGCCCTTCTCTTCCAGCGCGGCGCGGATGGCGCCGATGCGGCCGTCCATCATGTCCGACGGCGCCACCACGTCCACCCCGGCGTCCGCCTGGCACAGGGCCTGGCGCACCAGCATGGCGGTGGTGACGTCGTTGAGCACATAGCCGTTGTCGTCGATCAGGCCGTCCTGGCCGTGGCTGGTGTACGGGTCCAGCGCCACGTCGGTCAGGATGCCCAGTTCCGGGAAGGCCTGTTTCAGGGCGCGCACGGCGCGCGGCACCAGGCCGTCCGGATTGGTCGCCTCGATGCCGTCCGGCGTTTTCAGCGCCGCGTCGATCACCGGGAACAGCGCCAGCACCGGGATGCCCAGCGCCACGCATTCCTCCGCCACCGTCAGCAGCAGGTCCACCGACACGCGCTCCACGCCCGGCATCGAGGCCACCGGCTCGCGCTGGTTCGTGCCTTCGAGGATGAAGACCGGGTAGATCAGGTCGGACGCGGTGACGGCGTTCTCGCGCATCAGCGCGCGCGAGAACGGGTCGCGGCGCATACGGCGCATGCGGATGGCGGGGAAGGGCGTGTGGTGGGCCATGGCTACAGTTTTTCCTTTGCTGGTTTAGTCTTCCGGCGTCTCGTCCGGTGTATCGATGAGCTCTGCCTGGGCGGCGGCGTCGTCTTCGGCCAGGCCGGCCAGTTCGACGATCTTGGCGGTGGCTTCTTCCAGGCCGACGCGCTTGAGCGCCGAGAACAGCTGCACGGTGAACGGGAAGCCTTCGCCGTCCTCGTCCACGTAGCTGGCCAGCTTGGCTTGCGCCTGGCGCAGCACGGTGGTCGATTCGCTGCGGGTCAGCTTGTCAACCTTGGTCAGGATGCAATGGATCGGCTTGCCGGTCGGGGCGAACCATTCCAGCATCTGGATGTCCAGGTCGGTGAACGGGCGGCGCGAATCCATGATCAGGATCAGTGCGGCCAGCTGTTCGCGCTGCTGCACATAGTCGCCCAGCAGGCGCTGCCAGTACAGCTTGGTATTCCCGGACACTTCGGCGTAGCCGTAGCCGGGCAAGTCCACCAGCATGGCCTGGATTTCCTCGACCTTGGTCGGGTCCTTGCGGTGCATCGCCACGTGGGCGCCGCCGATCGAGAAGAAGTTGATGTGCTGGGTGCGGCCCGGCGTCTTGGACGCGAACGCCAGTCCCTTCTGGTTGCACAGGATATTGATGGAGGTCGACTTGCCGGCGTTGGAGCGGCCGGCAAAGGCGATTTCGGGCACCGTGGTATTGGGCAATTCACGCAAGTGATTCACGGTGGTAAAGAAGCGGGCTTGCCAGAGTTTGGACATGGGGAGGGGTGGGCAGAAATGCAACAAAGAAAGCTAAAAGCGCGAAAAGCTATTGTACAATAAGGGGTTACGAATTGTTGCCATGTAAAAAAGCAAATCAGCGCGCAAACAAAAGTTCAGCGAGCGGCAAAATAATACATCGCAGTCCCACCATTTTTTTCACTAGTCTCAGGGTGTTTGAATGAATCGTGCGTTTTCACCGTTGGTAAAGTCCTTGCTCCTCGCAGTGTTGGCCGTTTCGGGTGTCGCATCGGCTGCCGAACATGCTGCTCCCGCCAAAGTAGATCCTGCCAAAGGCTCCACCCTGTATGCCGACGGCGACAACGCCCGCGGCCTGCCGGCGTGCGTCTCCTGCCACGGCGCGGCGGGCAACTCCACTATCGCGGCCAACCCCAAGCTGGCCGGCCAGCCGGAAGCCTACCTCTACAAGCAACTGGTGAATTTCGCCTCGCCGTCGCGCAACAACCCGGTGATGAGCACCTACGCCAAGATGCTGACCGACGATGAAAAGAAGAACATTTCGGCCTATCTGAGCGCGCAGGTGCAAAAAGCGGGCGCGGCCAAGAACAAGGACACCGTTGAGCTGGGCAAGAAGATCTATCGCGGCGGCATTGCCGAGAAGAACGTACCAGCCTGCGCCAGCTGCCATGGCCCTGCCGGCGGCGGCATTCCTGCCCTGTACCCGCGCCTGGCCGGCCAGCACCAGGATTACACGGTGGGCCAGCTGACCGCCTTCCGTGGTGAAGGCCGCAAGAACAGCGCCGAGATGAGCACCATCGCCAAGCGCCTGTCGGACGACGAGATGAAGGCGGTAGCCGACTACGTGGCCGGCCTGAAGTAATTCCGTGTATTTATGCGCCGATATGGCGCTTATCAGTCCGTGAATATCGAAAAGAGGGCGGCCGCGTGAGCGGGCTGCCCTTTTTGTTGGTATTCTGCTGCCAGTCCTTTTTGAGATAGTGTCCGCATGAGCACCACCAGCACCGCCGGTATCAAACTGAAAACCCGCCGGCCAGCCTTCGACGCGACCGTCGAATTGCTGTCGTCGATGCGCTTCGCCATCAGCCTGCTGACCATGATCGCCATCGCCTCCGTGATCGGCACGGTGATGAAGCAGAACGAGCCGATGTCCAACTATGTAAACCAGTTCGGGCCGTTCTGGTTCGAAGTGTTCAACAAGGTGGGGCTGTACGCCGTGTACTCGGCGTGGTGGTTCCTGGCCATCATGGGCTTCCTGGTGGTGTCGACCACGCTGTGCATTGTGCGCAACACGCCCAAGATGATGAAGGATATGCGCAGCTGGCGCGAGAACGTGCGCGAGCAGTCGCTGCTGAACTTCCACCACAAGAATGACTGGAACTCGCCGCTGCCGCGCGCCGCGCTGGCGCAGCAGATGGCGCAGCGCCTCGGCCACGCCGGCTACCGGGCCAAAATCGTCGAGAAAGAGCACGCCACCCTGGTCACCGCCAAGCGCGGCGCGGGCGCCAAGTTCGGCTACATTTTCGCCCACACCGCCATCGTGGTGATCTGCATCGGCGGCCTGCTTGATTCGGACATGCCGATCCGCTTCCAGGAATGGTTCATGGGCAAGAGCCCGTTCGCCGGCAGCGGCGTCATCGCCGAGATCCCGGCCCAGCACCGCCTCGGCCTGGGCAACCCCACCTACCGCGCCAACACTGCCATCCCCGAGGGGCAGGCCAGCAACACGGCCATCATTCCGCGCGCGGACGGGGTGCTGATCCAGGAGTTGCCGTTCACCATCCTGCTCAAGAAATTCAATATCGACTTCTACAGCACCGGCATGCCCAAGCTGTTCGCCAGCGAAGTGGAAGTGCGCGACCATGAAACCGGCAAGACCTTCAGCTCGGTGATCGAAGTCAACAAGCCGCTGGTCTACAAGGGCCTGGCGGTGTACCAGTCCAGTTTCGAGGACGGCGGCACCAAGCTCAAGCTCAAGGGCTACCCGATGGCGGGCGCCGGCAAGGACAGCTTCGACCTCACCGGCGAGGTCAACTCGGCCACGCCGCTGGCGCTGGGCCAGAGCCAGCAATACAGCGTCGAGTGGAGCGGCTTCCGCCCCTTCAACGTGGAAAACATGGCCTCCCAGGATGCGCGTTCCGTGGCCCAGGGCGAAAAGCTGGAGCAAAGCTTCGCGCGCGGCCTGGACAAGCAGCTCGGCTCGGCCGCCAAGAATGCCAACAACAAGGATTTGAAGAACGTCGGCCCGAGCGTGCAGTACAAGCTGCGCGACAAGACCGGCCAGGCGCGCGAATTCCAGAACTACATGCAGCCGGTGACGGTGGACGGCGCCACCGTGTTCCTGGCCGGCGTGCGCGCCAGCCCGGCCGACCCGTTCAGCTACCTGCGCATCCCGGCCGACGACGATTACACCGTCAAGGAATGGATGCGATTGCGCGCCGCGCTGCACGACCCGGCGCTGCGCGCCATCGCCGCCGAACGCTATGCGCGCCGCGCCATGCCGGGCGGCGCCGACGCGGCCAAGCCTTCTGCCGGCCAGGCCGCCGGCGGCGCCGTGCTGCGCGACCAGCTGGCGCTATCGTCGGCGCGCAGCCTGAACATGTTCGCCGGCGCCGAGGCGGGCCAGGACAAGGACGGCGGCGCGGCAACGGGCGGCTTCATGGCCATCTCGCGCTTCCTCGAGAAAGTGCCGCAAGCGGAACAGGAGAAAGCCGCCGACATTTTCATGAAGATCCTGAACGGCAGCATGTGGGAGCTGTGGCAGGCCGCGCGCGAGAAGGATGGCCTGGCCCCGCTGGAAGGCAACGAGAAGCATGGCCGCTTCCTGCAGCTGGCCACCAACGCGCTGTCCGACGCCACCTTCTACGGCGCCCCGGTCTACCTGCAGCTGGACGAATTCAACGAAGTCAAGGCCTCGGTGTTCCAGGTGACCAAGTCGCCGGGCAAGAACGTGGTCTACCTGGGCTGCCTGTTCCTGGTGCTGGGCGTGTTCTCGATGTTCTACATCCGCGAGCGCCGCCTGTGGGTATGGATCAAGGACGGCGCCGAAGGCGGGGCGCATGCGCTGATGGCCATGAGCACGCAGCGCAAGACCCTCGACTTCGACAAGGAATTTGCAGACTTGAAGGAAAAGCTGCCGCAATCGGCGTAAGCTGCATGGCATGGAGCAGTACTGGAGACCAATATGGAAATGACACAAACCCAAACCTATAGCCAGACGCCGGGCTATTTCAAGCGCCTGAACGCCTTCGACTGGCTGTTCGCGCTGGCGCTGGCCGGCGGTGCGCTGTTCGCGCTGAACCGCTACGGCGCCTATATGGACATCTACGAAAAAGTGATCCTGCTGGCGGCCGCGCCGTCGTTCGCGGCGCTGGGCTGGCACTGGAAACCGGTGCGCTGGTTCCTGCCGCTGGCCTTTGCGCTGGCGCTGCTGGCCGTGTCCTTGTACAGCGGCAACCTGGACGCCGCCAACCAGAAATTCTGGCTCAAGTACATGCTGTCCAGCCAGTCCGCCATTTTGTGGATGAGCACGTTCTTCTTCCTGTCCACGCTGTTCTACTGGATCGGCCTGGTGGGCCATTCCTCGATGGGCTTCGTGGTCGGCTCCAAGCTGTGCTGGGCGGCGCTGGTGATCGGCATCACCGGCATGCTGGTGCGCTGGTACGAATCCTACCTGATCGGCGCGGACGTGGGCCACATTCCCATCTCCAACCTGTATGAAGTGTTCATCCTGTTCGCGCTGATCACGGCCATGTTCTACCTGTACTACGAAGCCCACTACAAGACGCAGCAGCTGGGCCCCTTCGTGCTGCTGGTGATCTCGGCGGCGGTGGCCTTCCTGCTGTGGTACACCGTGTCGCGCGACGCGGCCGACATCCAGCCCCTGGTGCCGGCGCTGCAAAGCTGGTGGATGAAGATCCACGTGCCGGCCAATTTCATCGGCTATGGCACCTTCGCGCTGGCCTCCATGGTGGGCTGGGCCTACCTGCTCAAGCACGAGAAGATCCGCACCCTGTGGCAGGCGCTGGTGATCGCCCCCATCGTGCTGCTGGCGCTGGCCTGGCTGATCGCCTACGTCTCGGGCGCCGGCGAAGCGGTCATCAAGGGCATGGTCAATGCCAGCCGCTTCACGGCCGTGCTGGTGGTGCTGTTCGCGGTCACCAACCTGATGCGCGACCGCCTGGTGGCGCGCCTGCCGGACGCCGAAACGCTGGAAGACGTGATGTACAAGGCCATTTCGGCCGGCTTCGCCTTCTTCACCATCGCCACCATCCTGGGCGCGCTGTGGGCGGCCGAAGCGTGGGGCGGCTACTGGTCGTGGGACCCGAAAGAAACCTGGGCGCTGATTGTCTGGCTCAACTATGCAGCCTGGCTGCACATGCGCCTGATGTCCGGCCTGCGCGGCAAGGTAGCGGCCTGGTGGGCGCTGGTGGGCCTGCTGGTGACCACCTTCGCCTTCCTGGGCGTCAATATGTTCCTGTCCGGCCTGCATTCCTACGGCAAGCTGTAAACGCCGGCTGCTGCGGCGCCAAGCCCCCGCTCACGCCAGTGACCGGGGGCTTTTTGTATGGCTTTGTATCCGCTTTTCGGCGGACACAGACGCATACAAATGCGAGATATCGCGCCTGTGGCGGATTGGTGTAAGGTTACCCCTGTCTCGTTCGACAAAGCCAGACGAGTCCCTTTACTCCCGGAGTCATCATGTTGATCAAACGTAGCCCGAACGGTATCGACCTGCCGTTCTCGTCAGAAATTACCCCGCGCGCGATCTTTGAGTCGCGCCGCAGCTTCATCCAGCAGATGGCGGTGGGGTCCATCGCCGGCGGCGCGCTGCTCGAGATGGCCACGCGGCAAGCCTTCGCGCAGGGCACGCCCGGCAAGCTGGGCGCCAAGCTCAATCCCGCCTATTCCGCGCTCGACAAGCAGACCGCGTTCAAGGACGCCACCACCTATAACAATTTCTACGAATTCGGCACCGGCAAGGACGACCCGGCGCGCAACGCCCACACGCTGAAACCGCGCCCGTGGACCGTCAGCATCGAAGGCGAGGTCAAGAAGCCCCTGACCCTGGACCTGGACCAGCTGCTCAAGCTGGCGCCGCTGGAAGAGCGCGTCTACCGGCTGCGCTGCGTGGAAGGCTGGTCGATGGTGATCCCGTGGGTGGGCTATTCGCTGTCCGAGCTGATCAAGAAAGTGGAGCCCACCGGCAACGCCAAATACGTCGAATTCATCTCGCTGGCCGACAAGGCCCAGATGCCGGGCGTGGGCAGCCGCGTGCTGACCTGGCCCTACCGCGAAGGCCTGCGCATGGACGAAGCCATGCACCCGCTGGCGCTGCTCACGCTGGGCATGTACGGCGACGTGCTGCCCAACCAGAACGGCGCGCCGGTGCGCATCGTCACGCCGTGGAAATACGGCTTCAAGTCGGCCAAGTCCATCGTCAAGATCCGCTTCGTCAAGGACCAGCCGCGCACCGCGTGGAACGACGCCGCGCCGTCCGAATACGGCTTCTACTCCAACGTGAATCCTGACGTGGACCACCCGCGCTGGTCGCAGGCTTCCGAGCGCCGCATCGGCGAAGACGGCTTCCTGGTGCGCAAGCGCAAAACGCTGATGTTCAACGGCTACAACGACGTGGCGCCGCTGTACGCCGGCATGGACCTGAAGAAGTTCTTCTGACATGGCCTTCACTCCCACCGCGAAGCAGGTGACGGCGCTGAAGGCGGCGGTGTTCGTGCTGTCGCTGCTGCCGTTCTTCAACCTGGTCTGGCTCACGGCCAGCGGCCAGCTGGTCGAGCCGCTGCAGTACATCACGCGCGCCACCGGCGACTGGACCTTGTACTTCCTGTGCATCACGCTGGCGGTGACGCCGCTGCGGCGCCTGACGAAATGGAACTGGCTGCTCAAGCTGCGCCGCATGGTGGGGCTGTACGCCTTCTTCTACGGCCTGCTGCACTTCACCACCTTCCTGTGGTTCGACCATTTCTTCGACGTGCAGGAAATGCTCAAGGACGTGGTCAAGCGGCCCTTCATCACGGTCGGCTTTATCGCCTTCGTGCTGCTGATTCCGCTGGCCGTGACCAGCACCAACGGCATGGTGCGCCGCCTGGGCGGCAAGCGCTGGCAGTGGCTGCACCGGCTGGTGTACGTGATCGCCCCGCTGGGCATCTTGCACTTCTGGTGGATGAAAGCGGCCAAGCACGACTTCTCGCAGCCCATCATCTTCGGCCTGGTGGTGCTGGCGCTGCTGGGCGTGCGGGTGTACTGGGCGCGCAGCAAGGCGGCCGCGGCGGGTTACGCGGGCGCCGCCCGCTAAGCCGCCGCTGCGGCGTTACTTGATCACGGACTCCAGCGCGAACAGGTCGGCCGGGTTTTCGCGCTGGCGCACCACGTGCACCTGGGTGCCGTCGACGATCAGCTCGGCCGCGCGGCCGCGCGTGTTGTAGTTGGACGCCATCGTCATGCCGTAGGCGCCGGCCGTCTTCATCACCAGCAGGTCGCCTTCCTTGACCGCCAGCGCGCGGTCGCGCGCCAGCCAGTCGCCGGACTCGCAGATCGGACCGACCACGTCGTACAGCGCGCCGCCGTCGGCCTGCACCACCGGCTGCATGTCCATCCACGCCTGGTACAGTGCCGGGCGCGCCATGTCGTTCATGGCCGCGTCGACGATGCAGAAGTTCTTTTCCTCGCCATGCTTGATGAACTCGACCTTGGTCAGCAGCACGCCGGTGTTGCCGACGATGGAGCGGCCCGGCTCGAAAATCACCTTGATCGGCCGGCCGGCGTGGCGCTCGGCGCGCCACGCGTCCACGCGCGCGAACACGCGGCCCAGGTAGTCGGCCACCGCCACCGGCGCGCCGTCTTCCTCGTCGCCGTAGTCCACGCCGATGCCGCCGCCCAGGTCCAGGTGGTGCAGGTGGATGCCCTCGTCGCCCAGCGCGTCGATCAGCTCGATCAGCTTGTCCAGCGCTTCCAGCAGCGGCGCGTCGTCCAGCAGCTGCGAGCCGATGTGGCAGTCGATGCCGGCCACGTCCAGGTGCGGCAGCTGCGCCGCCGCGCGGTAGGTGGCCAGCGCGTCGCTGAAGGCCACGCCGAACTTGCTGGCCTTCAGGCCGGTGGCGATATAGGGGTGGGTCTTGGGATCGACGTTGGGATTTACGCGCAGCGACACGCGCGCGCGCCGGCCCATGCTGCCGGCCACGTCGTTCAGGCGGTGCAGTTCCGGGATCGACTCCACGTTGAAGCACAGGATGTCGTGCTGCAGCGCCAGGCGCATCTCTTCCACGCTCTTGCCCACGCCGGAGAAGATCACCTTCTTCGGGTCGCCGCCGGCGGCGATCACGCGCAGCAGCTCGCCGCCCGACACGATGTCGAAGCCCGCGCCCTGGCGCGCCAGCAGGTCCAGGATGGCCAGGTTGGAGTTGGCTTTCATGGCGTAGCAGACCAGCGCATCGCGCCCTCGGCAAGCATCGGCGTATGATGCAAAGTTATCGAGCAGCTGCGCTTTGGAATACACGTAGGCTGGGGTGCCGTACTGTTCGGCGATGGCGCTCAGCGAGACGCCTTCGGCGTGCAGCACGCCGTTCTGGTAAGAAAATTGCGACATGGAATGGCTTATTTAGCGGACGATTGTTGGGATGCGGGAGGAGTCGAAGGCACGGGGGCGGACGGCGGCGCCACGCCGGGTTTGCCCTGGGTATTGGCAGAGGCGGGTTTGGCAGGCTGTTTGGGTAAATACAGCGGGCCTTGCTGGCCGCAGCCGCCCAGCAGGGCGGCGGTGCAGGCCAGCGCGGTGAATTGCAGCGCTAATGTGGACTTCACGATTAAAATCACAGTTTGACTAGAGAGCTTGGAGTGTAGCATGACCGAAACAGAATTTTTGACCCTGGCCGACGCCACCCTGAACGCCATCGAGGCCGCGCTGGACCGCCTGAACGACCAGGACATGGTGGACGTCGAATGCAAGCGCAGCGGCAACGTGCTGGAAATCGAGTTCATCGACAACGGCTCCAAGGTCATCGTCAACAGCCAGGCGCCGATGCAGGAGCTGTGGGTGGCCGCCCGGTCCGGCGGCTTCCACTACAAGCGCATCGACGGCCGCTGGATCAACACCCGCGACGGTTCGGAACTGTTCGCGGCGCTGTCCGACATCACCACCGCCCAGGGCGGCGCGCCGGTGGTGATCAGCGAAGCATGAAGAAAGGGGCCGGCGGCCCCTTTTTCTTGGCTTAGAACAACTCGTTCTTGACCGCGTCCTTGGCCTTCTCCTCGGCCGGCGTGGCGCGCGTGGCGCCTTCCAGGCTGGTCACGCCGGTGCCCGGCGGATTCTCCGCGTAGTAGTACTCGCCGTCCACCACGATCATGCCTTCCGGCACGGCCCGCTCTTCGATCGGGATATTTTTCAGCGCCTTGCCCATGTAGCCGATCCAGATCGGCAGCGCCAGGCCGCCGCCGGTTTCGCGGTTGCCCAGGTTTTTCGGCTGGTCGTAGCCGATCCAGGCCACGCCCACCAGCTTGGACTGGTAGCCGGCGAACCAGGCGTCGATCGAATCGTTGGTGGTGCCGGTCTTGCCGGCGATGTCGGGCCGTTTCAGCGACAGCGCCTTGGTGGCCGTGCCGAAGCGCACCACGTCCTTCATCATGCTGTCCATCAGGAAGGCGTTGCGCTCGTCGATGACGCGGTTGGCGTCCACCCCGGCGCGGTCCGGATTGGCTTGCGACAGCACCTTGCCGTTGGCGTCCGTCACCTTCGAGATCAGATACGGCGACACCCGGTAGCCGCCGTTGGCGAACACCGCGTAGGCGCCGGCCATCTGCAGCGGCGTCACCGCGCCGGCGCCCAGCGCCAGGGTCAGGTAGGGCGGGTTCTTCTCCGCCTCGAAGCCGAAGCGGGTGGTGTACTCCTGGCCGTACTTGGCGCCGATGCGGTGCAGGATGCGGATCGAAATCATGTTCTTGGACTTGGTCAGGCCGCGCCGCATGGTCATCGGGCCTTCGTACTTGCCGTCGTAGTTCTTCGGTTCCCAGGCCTGGCCGCCGGTCTGGCCGGCGTCGAAGGAAATCGGCGCGTCGTTGATGACGGTGGCCGGCGACAGGCCGCGCTCCAGCGAGGCCGAGTAGATGAAGGGCTTGAACGAGGAGCCGGGCTGGCGCCACGCTTGCGTCACGTGGTTGAACTTGTTGCGGTTGTAGTCGAAGCCGCCCACCATGGCCTTGATGGCGCCGTCCTCGGTGGAGGCGGCCACGAAGGCCGATTCGATTTCCGGCATCTGGGTGATTTCCCAGTCCTTCTCCTGGCGCATGACGCGGATCACGGCGCCGCGGCGGATGCGCTTGTTCGGCGCCGCCTTCTCCGACAGCCAGGACTTGCCCATGTCCAGCCCGGCGCCGGTGATGGCGATCTCCTCGCCGGTGGCGGTCACCGCCGTCACCTTCTGCGGCGTGGCGTTCAGCACCATGGCGGCCACGATGTCGTCGCTGTCCGGATGCCCGGCCAGTTCGGACTCGATGGCGTCGTCCGCCTCTTCCTTGTTGGCCGGGATGGCGATGTAGGCTTCCGGGCCGCGGTAGGCGTGGCGCTTCTCGTATTCCATCACGCCCCGGCGCAGCGCCAGGTAGGCCGCGTCCTGGTCGGCCTTGGTGATGGTGGTAAACACGTTCAGGCCGCGCGTGTAGGTGTCTTCCTTGAACTGCTCGTAGACCAGCTGGCGCGCCATCTCGGCCACGTACTCGGCATGCACGCCGAACTCGCTGCTGTCGGTCTTCACTTTCAGCGGCTCGGCCTTGGCGGCCTGGAACTGCGCGTCGCTGATATAGCCCAGCTGCGCCATGCGCACCAGGATGTATTGCTGGCGGGTGCGCGCGCGCTTGGGATTGACCACCGGGTTGTAGGCCGACGGCGCTTTCGGCAGGCCGGCCAGCATGGCCGCCTCGGCCACGCTAATGTCTTTCAGATTCTTGCCGAAATAGATCTGTGCGGCCGACGAGAAACCGTAGGCGCGCTGGCCCAGGTAGATCTGGTTCATATACACCTCGAGGATCTGGTCCTTGCTGAGGTTTTTCTCGATTTTCCACGCCAGCAGGATCTCGTAGATCTTGCGCTTGAAGGTTTGCTCGCTGGACAGGAAGAAGTTGCGCGCCACCTGCTGCGTGATGGTGGAGGCGCCCTGGCGCGCGCCGCCGGTGGCGTTGTGCACCGCCGCGCGCAGGATGCCGGCGTAATCGATGCCGCCGTGGTCGTAGAAGCGGTCGTCCTCGATCGCCAGCACGGCCTTTTTCATCACGTCCGGGATTTCCTGGATGCGCACCAGGTTGCGGCGCTCTTCGCCGAACTCGCCGATCAGCACATTGTCGGCCGAGAAGATGCGCAGTGGCATCTTGGGACGGTAGTCGGTCAGCGAATCCAGCTCGGGCAGGTTGGGGTAGGCCATCGCCAGGCCGAACACCACCAGCAGTACCGCGACCATCGCCAGGCCCAGCAAGGAGGCCAGCGCGGTCAGCAGGATTTTCTTGGAACGGGAAGGGGAGGCTTTGGCAGATTGGGCAGTGCTCATGCGCTTGGCTCTTTCGCTATGGTTTCGCTATGGTTATCCGGCCCATTATAAGCGAGCCCAGATAGCAGCGGCGCCTTCCGCATCCTACCGGAAATCAGGAAATATTAACTCTGAGTAACAAAACAACTTAGTTGTTCTTGCGCTCACACAGAGGGAAAACGGGGCGGAGAAAGTGTGGCGAAACGCGCACAGACGGCCAATTGTGCGCAGTAGAAATACCTTTACACTGGATTCATCTTATTGCTAGGATTTAATGTACCGCATCACTTCTGTCTCCTAAACGCTGGTTTTCAAACGAGTTCCCTTATGCATTCAACCACAGGTGTTGCAATATGAACCTGGATCTCGGCAGCCTGTTCGGTGGCGGCAACCCCCCGCTGATCGGCGTGGACATCAGCACCTCCAGCGTGCGCCTGGTGGAACTGTCGCAGGCGGGCAAGGAAGGCTGGCGCCTGGAGCGCTACGCCGCCGAGCCGCTGCCGCGCGGCGCCGTGGTGGACGGTAATATCGAGAACATGGAGCAGGTGGTCGACGCGCTGCGCCGCGTGTGGAAGAAAAGCGGCACGCGCGCCAAGCTGGCCGCGCTGGGCATGCCGCCGGCCTCCGTGATCACCAAGAAGATCGTGCTGCCGGCCGGCATGGCCGAGGACCAGCTGGAAGTGCAGGTGGAATCGGAAGCCAGCCAGTACATCCCGTTCGCGCTGGACGAGGTCAGCCTCGATTTCGACGTGATCGGCCCGGCGCCCAATTCCCCCGACGATATCGAGGTGATGCTGGCCGCCTCGCGCCGCGAAAAGGTCGAGGACCGGGTCGCCATCGCCGAGGCCTCCGGCCTGAAGGCCACCGTGATGGACGTCGAGTCCTACGCCGCGCGCGCCGCGCTGGACCGGGTGCTGGTGCAGTTGCCGGAAGGCGGCGCCGGCCAGATCGTGGCGCTGTTCCAGATTGGCGCTCAGGTCACCCATATTTCGGTGCTGCTGGACGGCGCCACCATATACGAGCGCGAGGCGCCGTTCGGCGGCAACGCGCTGACCCAGGAGATCGTGCGCAGCTACGGCATGGCCTTCGACGAGGCCGAGACGCGCAAGAAGTCGGGCGAGCTGCCGGACAGCTACGGCGCCGACATCCTTGCGCCCTTCCTCGAAAGCGCCGCGCTGGAAGTGACGCGCGCGATCCAGTTCTTCTACACCTCCACGCCCTATACCCGGGTCGACCAGCTGTTCCTGGCCGGCGGCTGTGCGCTGATCCCGGGCCTGCTCGACATCGTGGCCAGCCGCAGCAAGATTTCCAGCGCCGTCATTTCGCCGTTCAAGGGCATGCAGCTGGGACCGGGCGTGCGCGAGCAAGCCTTGCGCGCCGAGGCGCCGGCCTACCTGGTGGCCTGCGGCCTGGCCATGCGGAGGTTTGGCTGATGATCCATATTAATCTGCTGCCGCACCGCGAGGCCAAGCGCAAGCAAAAGAAGGCGGCGTTCTACGCACTGCTGGTGCTGGGCGCGCTGATCGGCGCGGCCATCGTGCTGGCCGTGGGCGGCTACAACGCGCGCGGCATCTCGATCCAGGAGCAGCGCAACAAGGTCATCAAGGACGCCATCGTGGTGCTGGACAAGAAGATCGTCGAGATCGCCACGCTGAAGCAGGAAATCGAAGCGCTCAAGGCGCGCCAGCAGGCCGTCGAGGACTTGCAGGGCGACCGCAACCAGCCGGTGTTCCTGCTGGACGAACTGGTCAAGAACATGCCGCCCGGGGTCTACCTGCGCGCCTTCAAGCAGGAGGGCCAGAAGGTCACGCTGCTGGGCTATGCGCAGTCGCAGGAGCGGGTCTCGGAGCTGCTGCGCAACGTGGCCGGGGTCTCGCCGTGGCTGGAGCGGCCGGACCTGATCGAAGTCAAGTCGACCGGCCTGGGCCAGGGCAAGACGGCCAAGAAGGTGGTGGAGTTCAACATGATCGTCAGCATCAAGCGTCCGCGCGACAAGGACAAGCCGGCCGACGGCAAGCCGGGCGCCAAACCTGCGGCCGGCGCCAACGCCGGCGCAATGGCTGCGGCCAGGAACTGAGGGCCGACCATGGCGATAGATATCAAAGATGCGAGCGCCGCCCTGGCGGACCAGTTCCGCGGCCTGGGCGGCCGCCATCCCGGCCAGTGGCCGCTGGCGCCGCGCCTGCTGTGCGCGGTGGCCATGGTGGTGGGCGTGTCGGCGCTGGGCTATTTCGCCTACTGGAGCGGCCAGTTCGAGGCCAAGGAAGCGCTGGTGGCCGAGGAGCAGCGGCTGCGCGGCGAATACACCATCAAGACCCAGCAGGCGGTCAACCTGGAAGCGCTGCGGGCCCAGAAAGCACAAGTGGACCAGTACGTGGAACGGCTGCAGAAACAGCTGCCGAGCAAGGCCGAGATGGCCGCGCTGCTGTCGGACATCAACCAGGCCGGCCTCGGGCGCGGCCTGCAGTTCGAACTGTTCAAGCCGGGCCAGGTGGTGGTGCGCGACTACTACGCCGAGCTGCCGATCGACATCAAGGTGTCCGGCAACTACCACGACATCGGCGCCTTCGCCAGCGACATGGCCAACCTGCCGCGCATCGTCACGCTGAACAATATGGCGCTGACGGCCGGCAAGGACGGCAACCTGACCCTGGACGCGGTGGCCAAGACCTTCCGCTATCTGGACCCCGACGAAGTGGCGGCGCAGCGCAAGGCGGCCGCCGACAAGAAAAAGGCGGCCAAAAAATGAGCAAGCGCCTTGATACGCTGCGTGATAAGCGGCACGCCCTCGCGCTGGCCGGGCTGCTGGCGCTGGCCGGCTGCGGCGACAGCGACGTGCAGGAAGTGCGCGACTGGATGAAGCAGGTCGACGGCCAGGCCGTGGTGGCCGTCAAGCCGATCAGCGAGCCGAAGACGTTCGTGCCTTACGCCTATGCGGCGCAGCAGGAAATCGACCCGTTCAGCCCCAACAAGCTGCTGGCCGAGCTGGCGCGGCTGGACCGCAAGCCGGGCGGCGGCCTCAAGCCGGACATGGAGCGCCGCAAGGAGTTCCTCGAGACCTTCCCGCTCGACACCGTGAAAATGGTGGGCACGATGGAAAAGGCCAAGGTGGTGTACGCCCTGCTGCAGGTCGACAAGGCGGTGTACCAGGTGCGCGCCGGCCAGCACGTGGGCCAGAACTACGGCCTGATCACCGGCATCACCGAGGACGCCGTAAACGTCAAGGAAATTGTCCAGGATGCCACCGGCGACTGGGTCGAACGCATGTCGAAGCTGGAACTGCAGGAAAGCAAGGAGAACCAAAAATGAACCGCCTTTACACTTCCGCGTTCCGACAGAGGCTGCCGGGCGCCGCCATGCTGGCGGCGCTGTGCTGCGCCATGCTGGCCTGGATCCCGGCCCGGGCCCAGCCGGGCAACGCCATCGAATCGATCACCACCAACCAGCAGGGCGCCAACGTGATCGTCAAGATCGCGCTGAAGAACGCGCCGGAAAAACTGCCGATCGGCTTTGCCATCACCAACCCGCCGCGCATCGCGCTCGACTTCGGCGCCACCGTCAACGCCAGCGGCAAGACCACCCAGGAAATCAATCAGGGCGAGCTGCGCAGCGTCAACGTGGTGCAGGCCGGCGAGCGCTCGCGCCTGGTGTTCAACCTGAAACGCAGCCTGAACTACGCCACCGCCATCGACGGCAACGCCGTCATCCTCACCATCGACGGTTCCGGCGGCCTGGCCACGGCGGTCGACGCCACCGGCTTGCCGGTCAAGCAGCCGGCGGCGCCCGCGGCGGCGGGCAAGCAGCAATTGCGCGACCTGGACTTCCGGCGCGGCGCCAACGGCGAAGGCCGCGTGGTGGTGGACTTGCCGAACAGCCAGGTGGCAGTCGACGTGCGCCCCACCGCCGCCGGCCTGGTGATCGATTTCCTCAAGACCGGCCTGCCGGAGACCCTGCGCCGCCGCCTGGACGTGACCGACTTCGGCACGCCGGTGTCGCAGATCACCACCGTGCCGCAAGGCGACAATGTGCGCATGACCATCGAGGCCAAGGGCCTGTGGGAGCAGAGCGTGTACCAGAGCGACACCCAGCTGGTGGTGGACGTCAAGCCGATCAAGGAAGACCCCAACAAGCTGACCCAGGGCACCCAGGGCTACCGCGGCGAAAAGCTGTCGTTCAATTTCCAGAACGTGGAAGTGCGCGCCGCGCTGCAAGCGATCGCCGACATTTCCGGCCTGAACATCATCACCAGCGACAGCGTGGCCGGCAACCTGACCCTGCGCCTGAAGGAAGTGCCGTGGGACCAGGCGCTGGACGTGGTGCTGCAGGCCAAGGGCCTGGACATGCGCAAGAACGGCTCGGTGCTGTGGATCGCGCCCAAGGAAGAACTGCTGACCAAGGAAAAACTGGAGCTCGAGCAGCGCGCCCAGATCGCCGACCTGGAGCCGCTGAAGTCGGAAATCTTCCAGCTCAATTACCAGAAGGCCGAATCGTTCAAGACCGTGTTCGGCCTGGACGGCGCGGCCGACGCCAAGAACCGCGTGCTGTCGCGCCGCGGCAGCGCCATCATCGAGCCGCGCACCAACCAGCTGTTCGTCACCGACATCGCTTCCAAGCTGGATGACATCCGCAAGCTGATCGCCAAGACCGACATCGCCTCCAAGCAGGTGCTGATCGAGGCCCGCATTGTCGAGGCCAGCGACTCCTTCACCCGCAACCTGGGCGCCAAGCTGGGCTTTGCCGACATGCGCACCATCCGCGGCGGCGACGCCGGCTACCAGCTGGGCGGCGGCAACACCCGCATCGGCATCGGCGGCAACCTGACCGGCGTGGGCCAGACCACCGGCCAGGTCAGCATCGCCAACGCCAACGACAGCTTCAACAACACCCAGTTCGTCAACCTGCCGGCCGCGCCCATCAACGGCGCCGCCGCCGGCAGCCTGGCCATCAGCCTGTTCTCCTCGGCCGCCAACCGCTTCCTGAACCTGGAACTGTCGGCGCTGGAGGCGGACGGCACCGGCAAGATCGTCTCCAGCCCGCGCGTGGTGACGGCCGACAAGACCGTGGCCATCATCGAGCAGGGCCTGGAACTGCCTTACCAGGTGGCCACCAGCAGCGGCGCCACCTCCATCGTGTTCCGCAAGGCCAACCTGCGGCTGGAAGTGACGCCGCAGATCACGCCGGACGGCAACGTGGTGATCGACGTGGACGTAAACAAGGACAGCGTGGGCCAGGAAACCCGGGCCGGCTTCGCCATCGACACCAAGCACGTGAAGACCCAGGTGATGGTTGACAACGGCGGCACCGTGGTGCTGGGCGGCATTTACCAGCAGACCGAGCGCAACAGCGTGAGCAAGGTGCCGCTGCTGGGCGACGTACCGGTGCTGGGCTATCTGTTCCGCACCAATTCGCGCACCAACGACAAGACCGAATTGCTGGTCTTTATCACGCCGAAGATTGTCGCCGAGCGGCTGTCCGCACGCTGAGCCCCGGCCCGCTAACGCAACCAGATTTTTTATGATTACAACGGAAAACAGCATGATGAAAAAATTCAAGGAATGGCTGGCACTGTCGCTGTGCGCGGGCCTGCTGGCGGCGTGCGGCGGCGGCGGCGGCAATCCCGGCGCGGTCAATCCGGGCGGCGGCGGCGGCACCACCACACCGGTGGTGCAGACGCCCACCATCGCGCTGGCGCTGGTCAACAGCGGCGGCACGGCCAGCAATGCGCTGACCAGCGTGGCGCCGTTGACGGCGCGCGCCACCGTCAAGGACAAGGACGGCAAGGTGGTGCCGAACGCGCTGGTGACCTTCGCCTCCAACAGCGCGCCGGGCGGCTCGCCGCTGGTGGTGTTTTCCCCGTCGGCCGGGACCACGCTGACCGACGCCAACGGCGTGGCCACCGTCACCATGCGCCCGGCCAGCCTGGTCGTCAGCGGCGCGGGCACCGTCACCGCCTCGAGCACCGTGGGCGGCACCAACGTGTCGGCGGACGCCAACTACAGCGTCGGCGCCACCGCGATCACGCTCAGCCCCCTGCGCCTGTCGCCGGCCACCATCGGCGCCTACGGCTCGTCCGTGATCGCGGTCGACGTGCTGACCGGCACCACCAAGTACACCGAACAGCAAATGACGGTCAACTTCACGTCGGCCTGCGTCACCGCCGGCAAGGCCACCCTGGCCGCCACCGCGCCCACCAGCAACGGCACCGCGCAAGTGGTGTTCCGCGACCAGGGCTGCGGCAATAACGACGTGGTTACCGCCACCCTCAACAGCGGCGCGGCCACCCCGGCCACCGCCAGCGCCACGCTGACCGTGGCCAGCCCGTCGGCAGCGTCGGTGCAGTTCGTGGGCGCGGCGCCGGTCAGCCAGTCCATCGTCATCAAGGGCGAGGGCGGTTTCGGCCGTACCGAAACGGCCACCCTGACCTTCAAGGTGGTGGACATCTTCGGCAAGCCGCTTGCGGCCCAGCAGGTCAACTTCAGCAAGGCGGCCGGCGTGGACGTGACCATCAACAAGGCCAGCGACAGCACCGACGCCAACGGCGAAGTGATCACCACCGTCAACTCGGGCAGCACGCCGACCTCGTTCCGCATCACCGCCACGCTGGCGGCCAACCCGGCCGTGTCCACCATCTCGGACTCCATCGTGGTCACCACCGGCAAGCCGGTGCAGCAAGCCTTCTCGCTCAGCGTGGGCAGCCCGAACGTGGAAGGCTGGACCTTCGACAGCGGCCCGGTCACCCCGGCCACCACGGTCAGCATCCTGGTGGCCGACCAGGCCGGCAATCCGGTACCGGACGGCCTGCCGGTGGTGTTCCAGAGCAACCTGGCGTCGGTGGGCTCGTCCAGCAAGGGCGCCTGCAACACCGTCAACGGCGGCTGCTCGGTGGACTTCCGCACCCAGAACCCGCGCACCGCGCTGCCCAACCTGCCCGTCACGCCATGCAACTCCGGCAGCGGCCCCGGCGTCAGCGGCGACAGCCCCCGCACCGGCCTGGCCACCATCTGCGCCAGCACCACCGACGGCACCAACACGCTGTTCGCCAAGACCGGCATCTTCCTGAGCGGCAGCTTCGCCGACAACGTGTGGTTCTCCGACACCGCCAGCCCGACCGCGGTACGCCTGAGCGGCGCCGAGTTCGACCTGGGCACCGTGGGCGCCAACGATTCGCGCGTGTTCACCCTGCAGCTGAACGACATCAACAACAATCCGATGCCGGCCGGCACCCGCGTGGACATTTCCAACCCCGTCAACGCGGCCGCCACCGGCGTCTCGCCTGCCACGGTGCAGGGCGTCTTCCCCGGCGCCGGCATCGACAGCAACACGGTGCGCGTGGGGTCCTCGCACGTGGTCACGGTGGGCAGCGTGCAGCCGAAACCTTGCCTGACGGCACTAAATGCAACTTTCAACGTGACTATCACCACGCCGCGCAACAATGTAACCAGTTATCCGTTTAAACTGCGGTTCAGCTGCCCGTAAGGAGGCGGCTGCGGCACCGGCCCCGGCCGGTGTCCGCTTAACTGAAAATTGGATCATTAGTGGCTGATACTTACGGCAGTAACATTTATCTGGTCGGACTGATGGGGGCGGGAAAGACCACCATAGGCCGCATCCTGGCTCGCAAACTGGGCTTGACCTTCATCGATTCGGACCACGAGATCGAGGCCCGCACCGGCGCCTCCATCCCGTGGATCTTCGAGATCGAGGGCGAGCAGAGTTTCCGCCGCCGCGAAGCCGACGTGATCCGCGACCTGACCGCCCAGCGCGGCGTGGTGCTGGCCACCGGCGGCGGCGCCATCCTCAATCCCGACAGCCGGGCCCTGCTGCGCGAGCGCGGCACGGTGATCTACCTGCGCGCCAGCATCAATTCCATCCTCGCGCGCACCGCGCACGACAAGAACCGCCCGCTGCTGCAAACGGCCGATCCGCGCAAAAAGCTGGAAGAACTGATGGCCCAGCGCGAGCCGCTCTACGAGGAAATGGCCCACATCGTCGTCGATACCGGCCGACCTAACGTACAATCGATGGTTCACTCAATTCTGAACCAGCTGGACGCGCTGGCTTGCCAGGCCGCGCCCAACTGTGTCACCACGGCACAACCATCGATGAACGAACAAACCACCATCCTCCTGAACGTCGAACTGGGCGAGCGCAGCTACCCCATTTCCATCGGACCGTCCCTGCTGGCCGACGGCGCGCTGCTGGCGCGCTACGTGGCCGGCAGCAAGGTCGCCATCGTCACCAACACCACCGTCGCGCCGCTCTACCTGGACGGCGTGCGCAGCGCGCTGCAGGCGCACGGCAAGGACATCATCGAGATCATCCTGCCGGACGGTGAAGAGTACAAGACCTGGGACAGCCTGATGACGGTGTTCGACACCCTGCTGGCTGCCAAGGCCGACCGCAAGACCACCTTGCTGGCGCTGGGCGGCGGCGTGATCGGCGACCTGACCGGCTACGCGGCCGCCAGCTATATGCGCGGGGTGGACTTCATCCAGGTGCCGACCACCTTGCTGAGCCAGGTCGATTCCTCGGTGGGCGGCAAGACCGGCATCAACCATCCGCTGGGCAAGAACATGATAGGCGCGTTCTACCAGCCGCGCGTGGTGATCGCCGACACGTCGACCCTGGAAACCCTGCCGGACCGCGAACTGTCGGCCGGCCTGGCCGAGGTGATCAAGCACGGCGCCATCATCGACGCCGAGTTCTTCGACTGGATCGAAGCGAACATCGGCCTGCTGGTGGCGCGCGACAAGGGCGCGCTGGCCTACGCCATCGCCCGCTCCTGCGAAATCAAGGCCGACGTGGTGCGCCAGGACGAGCGCGAGGGCGGCCTGCGCGCCATCCTCAATTTCGGCCACACCTTCGGCCACGCCATTGAAAACGGCCTGGGCTACGGCAACTGGCTGCACGGCGAAGCGGTCGGCTGCGGCATGGTGATGGCGGCCGACCTGTCGCGCCGCATGGGCCTGGTCGACGACGCCACGGTGGCGCGCGTGCGCGCGCTGGTGGCCGCCGCCGGCCTGCCCACCGTGGCGCCCGACCTGGGCACGGCGCGCTGGCTGGAGCTGATGGAAGTGGACAAGAAGAACGAGGGCGGCGCCATCAAGTTCATCCTGCTCAAGCCGCTGGGCAGCCCCAGCATCACCAACGCGCCGCAGGACCTGCTGCTGGAGACCCTGGCCGCCTGCGTGCAGGCCGGCTGAGATGAGCAGCGAAGCCCACCTCGCCCCGTACGCCGTGCATTCGGACCAGGGCGTGGGGCGCCGCTATCCGGAAACGCCGCACGCTTCGCGCAGCCAGTACCAGCGCGACCGCGACCGCATCATCCATTCGACGGCGTTCCGCCGTCTTGAATACAAGACCCAGGTCTTCCTCAACCACGAGGGCGACCTGTTCCGCACCCGCCTCACGCACAGCCTGGAAGTGGCGCAAGTGGGCCGCTCGCTGGCGCGCAACCTGCGCCTGAACGAGGACCTGGTGGAAGCGGTGGCGTTGGCGCACGACCTGGGCCACACGCCCTTCGGCCACGTGGGCCAGGACGTGCTCAACGACTGCATGCGCGAGCACGGCGGCTTCGAGCACAACCTGCAAAGCCTGCGCGTGGTCGACACGCTGGAAGAACAGTACGGCGCCTTCGACGGCCTGAACCTGATGTTTGAAACCCGCGAAGGCATCCTCAAGCACTGCTCGCTGGCCAACGCCAAGTTGCTGGGGCCGGTGGCGCAGCGCTTCATCGACCGCACCCAGCCCTCGCTGGAAGCGCAGTTGACCAATCTGGCCGACGAGATCGCCTACAACAGCCACGACATCGACGACGGCCTGCGTTCCGGGCTGATCACGATAGCGCAGCTGGAGCAGGTGGAATTCTTCGCCCGGCTGTGGCGCGACGTGCAGCGCGCGCATCCCGGCCTGAGCGGCCGGCGCGCCATCTATGAAACCCTGCGCCGCCTGATCACGGCGCTGGCCGACGACCTGCTGGCCACCTCCGGCCAGCTGCTGCTGGACGCCGCGCCGAAGAATCTGGACGAGGTGCGCCGGGCGCCGCCGCTGATCCGTTTCTCGGACCAGATGCGCAAGGACGCCACCGAGCTGAAGCGCTTCCTGCGCGCCAACCTGTACCGGCATTACAAGGTCAACCGCATGCGGGTGAAAGCCAGCCGCATCCTGCGCGAGCTGTTCGAGGCCTTCATGGCCGCCCCGGTGCTGCTGCCGCCCGACTACGTCGATGCCAGCGGCGACGCCACCGCGCAGGCGCGCAAGATCGCCGACTACATCGCCGGCATGACCGACCGCTACGCCATCCGCGAACACCGCCGCCTGTTCTCGCTCGAAGAACTGTAGCGTCACCTGATCCGCGTCAAGCGCCGTGTGCGCGCCACTTGATCGCCGCCCTTGCGCGGCGCATGATGAACGCATGGCCACCACCCTGTCGGTTGTGATCGCGGCCGCCAGCACCACGCTGGCGGTGCTGCGCATGGCGGGATAGCCGCGCCGGCTAGAACATGCGCGCCTGCGCGGCGGCGCTGTCGCCCAGCAGTTCGAGCAGCAGCTTCTTGACGGGGGCGGGCAGGGCGGCGTCGGCCGCGCGGGACGCGTCCAGCCAGACGTGGCGGCCATCGGCGGCGAACGGCGCGCGCTCGGCCAGGGTCACCAGCAGCGGCGCGATGTGCAGCTTGTAGTGCGTGAACACATGCGTGACCGTCATCAGCCGCTCGTGCGACTCCATCTGCCCGAACACATGCACCGCAGCCAGCAGCGCCGCCTGGTCCGCCGGCGGGATGTCGTCGTCCTCGGCCAGCGTGTGGCCGTCCAGCTCCGGCAGGGACAGCAGGCCGCCCCAGATGCCGGTTGCCGGCCGCTGCTCCAGCAGCACCTGGCCCCGGTCGATGATCACCAGCATGGTGGCGTGCTTCTCCGGCGTCGCCTTCTTCGGCTTGCGCACCGGCAGTTCCTTGGTGCGGCCGGTGGCGAACGCCACGCAGCGCGGCTGCATCGGACAGCGGCCGCAGTCCGGGCTGCTGCGCGTGCACAAGGTGGCGCCCATGTCCATCAGCCCCTGCGTGTACGACTCGATGCCCTGCTCGGGCAGCAGCGCCTCGGCGCGCAGCCACATGGCCTGTTCCACCTGCTTCTCGCCGGGGTAGGCGGCTATGCCGAACACGCGCGCGAACACGCGCTTGACGTTGCCGTCCATGATGGCCGCGCGCGCGCCGCCGGAAAACGCCGCGATGGCGGCCGCCGTCGAGCGGCCGATGCCGGGCAGCTCGGCCAGCAGCGCCGGGTCGGACGGGAACACGCCGCCGTACTCGGCCACCACGCGCTGCGCGCACTTGTGCAGGTTGCGCGCGCGGGTGTAGTAGCCCAGGCCGCTCCACTGCGCCATCACGTCCTCCACCGGCGCCTCGGCCAGCGAGCGCAGGGTGGGGAAGCGCGCCAGGAAGCGCGCGTAGTAGCCCAGCACGGCGGACACCTGGGTCTGCTGCAGCATGATTTCCGACAGCCACACCAGGTAGGCGTCGCGCGTGTTCTGCCACGGCAGCGTGTGGCGGCCATGTTGCTGCTGCCAGGCGATCAGGTCGGCGGAAAAAGTGGGGTCGGCATAGTCCGCCGCGCCTTCGGGCGCCAGCGGATGGGTCAAACGTTTCATGGAATTCCTTGGATTATGCGGCGGCGTCCAGCGCCACGAACTCCGCATTGATGGCGATGCTGATATTGCCGGACAGTTCGGTGAGCCGCGCCTTGAGCTGCTCCAGCTCGGCCTGGCTGCGCTCGAAGGCCTCGATCTTCTGTTCCAGGCTGTCGGTCGCGTCGTGGATGCGCTGGATCGACGCCAGCCGGTGCTTGAGCTGGTCCTTGTGCTGCCGGATCTGCGCCTCCAGCGGCGCCATGATCACCTTCAGCCACGCCTCCACGTCCGCGTTGGCCGCCTTCAGGCAGCGCTTCACGGCCGAGGCGATGGAGTCGAAGAAGCGCTCCATCAGCACCACGCGGCTGGTCATCAGCAGGGTCACGGTGCCGAACTGGGCGTCGTAGATGTCCTCGATGTCGGCAATCTCGTCGCGGTAGCGCTCCAGCGAAAACGGCATCGGCGGCGCCAGCGTCAGGCCATGCTCGCTGGAGAATTTACGGTACATCACTTCCATCATGTCGCGGATTTCGGTGGTCTTGTGCTCGGACGCCTGCAAGTCGCGCTTGATATTGTCGAAGAAGATTTTCACCGCCTCGCGCATGCCGGTCGAAAAGCGGCTGCGGTCCATGGCCGCGCGCACGCCCAGCACGTGGTCGCGCAGGATGTCCATGCCCAGGCTGGTGTACAGCTCGGTGGACAGGCGCGTGAACACGGCGCGCGTGGCCTGCAGCTTGAACAGGCTGCTGTCGAACTCTTTCTTCTCCACGTCGATGCGGCGCATCATGTGCGCCACCACGCTCTGGTTCTTGCCGCGCAGGCTTTTCAGTTCGTGCAGCTGCTCCATGATGCCGCGCAGGCGCGCGCCCACCAGCGCCTGCTGCGCGCCGCTCAGCGTGCCCAGTTCTTGCGCCAGCTGCTTGCGCACGATGTCCTTCTTGGCCGGGATCAGCTCATTGAACAGCGCTTTTTCCAGCAGGCCGAGGCGGCTTTTCTCCAGCAGCGCCGCGTCGCTGTTGATCTTGCCCACCAGCGCCTTCTGCGCCGACACCGGGAACACCTGGCGCGGCTCCAGGGCCAGCATGTGCGCCGCGTGCTCCTGCTGGCGCGCGATCTCGGCGTTGACCTCGGCGTCGCTGCGCAGCTCGTCCCACATGCTGTCGATCTTGTTCAGCACCACCAGCCGGCCCGCGCCGTTGCCGATGTGCTTGCGCCACACTTCGATGTCGCTCTTGGTCACGCCGGTGTCGGCCGCCAGGATGAACAGCACCGCGTGCGCGTGCGGGATCAGGTTCAGGGTCAGCTCGGGCTCGGTGCCGATGGCGTTCAGCCCGGGCGTGTCCAGGATCACCAGGCCCTGCTTGAGCAAGGGGTGCGGGAAGTTGATGATGGCGTGGCGCCACAGCGAAATCTCGACCATGCCGTCGTCGTCCAGCGTGACCTGCATGTCCGGGTCGTCCTCGTCGTACAGGCCATAGCGTTTGGCTTCCGCCACGCTCACGTGGCGCGTCAGGCTCACCTGCCGGAACACCTCGTGCATGGCGGCCGGCGAGTCCAGCTCCAGCGGCAGCATGGTCCAGGCCGAGGCGTGTTCGCGGTAGTCGCTGGTGGACAGGTTCTCGGCCCGCGTTTCGATGGGCAGCAGGCGGATGCAGGCCGGCCACGCCGGGTCGTACATCAGCTCGGTGGGGCACATGGTGGTGCGCCCGGCGGCGGACGGCAGGATGCGCTGGCCGTAGTCGGCGAAAAAGATGGAGTTGATCAGTTCGGATTTGCCGCGCGAGAATTCGGCCACGAAGGCCACCGACAGCTTGTCGTCGGCCAGCCGCGCCAGGGTGCGCGCCACGCGCTGCTCGGTGGCGGCGTCGGCCAGTTCGGCGCCGTGCAGCCACGCCTGGTACTGCTGCAACGCCACCACCACGCCGTGGCGCCACGCACTGTACTGTTCAAGATCCCTGACCATGCTTCCCTCTTATTTCTGGCACTGCACACAATAGAAGGTCGAACGCTGCCCCTGCTTGACCTGGCGCACCGGCGTGCCGCACACGCGGCAGGGCATGCCGGTACGATCATAGACGAAATAGCTCTGCTGGAAGTAGCCGGACTGGCCATTGACGCTGATAAAGTCGCGCAAGGTGCTGCCGCCCTGGACGATGGCCTCGGCCAGCACGTCGCGGATGGCCTGCGCCAGCTTCTGGTAGCGCGCCAGGCTGATGCGGCGGGCCGGCGTCTTCGGATTGATGCCGGCGCGGAACAGGCTTTCCGAGCAGTAGATATTGCCCACGCCCACCACGATGTCGCCTGCCAGCAGCACCTGTTTGACGGCCGCGCCGCGCGTGCGCGTCATGCGGTGCAGCAGCTCGCCGGTGAAGGCGCCCTCCAGCGGCTCCACGCCCAGGCCGCGCAGCAGCAGGTGTTCCTCCAGCGCGCCGTCGGCGCTGGCGTGCCACAGCACGGCGCCGAAACGGCGCGGGTCGGTCATGCGCAGGATCTGCGGCCCGCCGCCGGCGTGCGCGCCCACCACGAGGTCAAAATGATCATGTTTTTGCGGCGGGATGCCGGGCGGCAGCACGCGCAGGTGGCCCGACATGCCGAGGTGGATGATCAGCGTGCCGTGCTCGAACTTGAGCAGCAGGTACTTGCCGCGCCGGCCGGTGGCGGTCACCGTGCGGCCGGCCAGCGCCTGCTCCAGTCCGGCCGGGAAGGGCCAGCGCAGGCCGCTGCGCCGCAGCACCACGCCGCGCACGGTGCGGCCTTCGATATGGGGCGCCACCCCGCGCCGGGTGACTTCAACTTCTGGTAATTCTGGCATGGATCGCTTTAAATTAGCTTTAAATAACTTTCGTTACACCTGCAAACGGACGATGACGGTGGCTTGGCGTAAAATCAGGCTAGTTTCCGACCAGTCAGGACTATCCTTTGAAAAACGCACTCGTCATTGTAACCCTCTCCGCAGTGCTTTCCGCTTGCTCCGTTGCGCCGCAAAAACAAGCCGATACGGCCGATCAGCCCGTTCCCGCTGCCGGGCCGGAAACCCGCGACACGCCGGCCATGCAGGCCGTGGCCGCCGCCGCCGCCGTGCAGGCCACCGAGCCCTTGCCCAGCGTCGAGCTGACCAGCGACCTGTTCTACAAGCTGACCAAGGCCGAACTGGACTTCAAGCGTGGCCAGTGGCAAAGCGCCTACGTGACCATGATGGTGCTGGCCCAGCAGACGCGCGACCCGCGCCTGGCCCAGCGTTCGGCCGAAATGGCGCTGGCCGCCAAGCAGGGCGGCGAGGCCATGGCGGCCATCCGCCTGTGGCGCGAGCTGGCGCCGGAGTCCGACGAGGCGGCCCAGTATTTCCTCGGTTTTTCCGTGCTGGGCGACGACCTGAGCGAAGCCGAGCAGGTGTTCGCGCAACGCCTGAAGGCCGCGCCTGCCAATTCGCGCGGCCTGGCCATGTTCCAGATGCAGCAATTCCTGCTGCGCGCCAAGGACAAGGCCGCCGCCTTCGCGCTGATGGAGCGCGTGCTGAAACCGTACGGCCAGACGCTGGAGGCGCATCTGGTCCTGGCCCAGGGCGCCTACGCCAACAACGACGCCGAACGCGCCGCCAGGGAAGCGCAGCAAGCCATGCGCATCAAGCCCGATTCCGAACTGGCGCTGCTGACCATGGCGCAGGTGACGCCCGATGCGGACGCGGTGACCAGGATGGTCAACGGCTTCCTCGCCAAGTATCCGAATTCGCGCGAAGTGCGCGCGGCCTACGCGCGCATGCTGGTCGAGCAGAAGCAGTACGACAAGGCGCGCGAGCAGTTCCAGTTCCTGCTGAAAAGCCAGCCCGACAATCCGGCCACGCTGTATGCGCTGGGCATCATGTCGATGCAGGGCAACGACACGGCCGCCGCCGAAGGCTACTTCAAGCACTTCGTGGAAGTGGTGGACAAGGAGGGCGGCGACGAGCGCGACCCCACCAAGGCGCTGCTGATCCTGTCGCAGATCGCCGAGGAGCGCGGCGACTACGCGGCCGCCCAGTCGTGGCTGGAGCAGATCGACGGCGGCGAGCCGCGCTTGCTGCTGACGGTCAAGCTCAAGCGCGCCCAGCTGGCCGCGCGCATGGGCGACCTGGCCGGTGCGCGCAAGCAGCTGACCGAGATCAAGAGCGAAGACCCGGCCGAACTGGCCCAGGTGGCGCAGACCGACGCCCAGCTGCTGCGCGACGCCGGCCGCAGCGGCGACGCCTACGCGGTGCTCGAAGACGGCGTGCTGCGCTACCCGAACAGCCCCGACCTGCTATACGACTTTGCGCTGGCGGCCGAGAAGCTGGGCAAGATGGAATTGATGGAAACCAGCTTGCGCAAGGTGATGGAAATTGCCCCGGACAACCACCATGCCTACAACGCGCTGGGCTATTCGCTGGCCGACCGCAACCTGCGCCTGGAGGAAGCCTATACGCTGGTCGAGAAGGCCATGCAGATGGCGCCCAACGATCCCTTCATCATGGACAGCATGGGCTGGGTGCAGTTCCGCCTGGGCCGCCTGAAGGAAGCCGAAGCGCTGCTGCGCCAGGCCTACACGCTGCGCAACGATCCCGAGATCGCCGTGCACCTGGGCGAAGTGCTGTGGGCGCAGGGCGACCAGGGCGGCGCGCAGAAGCTGTGGCGCGAGGCGCGCGCCAAGGATCCGCAGAACGACGCGCTGAAGAGCACGCTGGCGCGCCTGAATACGAGTTTGTGATGGAGAGCTTATGATGCGCACACCGATAGCCTCCATGCTTTGCGCGGGCGGCCTGAGCCTGCTGTTGTCCGGCTGCGCCAGCCTGGGCGGCGGGGCGGGAGGGGCAGGCACTCCCGCTGCGCCGCCGCCTTCCGGCGCTGCCGTTGCACCTTACCGCGACACGCTGGAGCTGGCCGGCAAGCTGTCGGTCACCTACAGCCGTGACGGCAAGCAGGACTCCAGCCATGTGCGCTTTATCTGGGAGCAAAGCCCGCAGCGCACCGACGTCACCATCACCGCGCCGCCGCTGAACCAGACCGTGGCCACCATCAGCGTCACGCCGCAGGAAGCGGTGCTGACCGAGAGCGGCAAGGCGCCGCGCCGCGCCGCCGACATCGGCGCGCTGAGCGCGCAGGCGCTGGGCTGGACCATGCCGGTGTCCGGCCTGCGCGAATGGCTGCAGGGCTATGCCACCGCCGCCGGCGGCCAGCGCTTCGTCGCCAGCCCGGCCGCCAACACCGTGACCACCGCCGACGGCTGGCGCATCACCTATGTGTCGTGGCAGGATGGCGCCCCCGGCGCGCCGCCGCGGCCCAAGCGCATCGACGCCGAGCACGGCGCCATCGGCACGCTGGATGAGATGTCCATCCGCATTGTCCTCGACTCACCGCAAGCATAATGACCGAACTGAAGAATCTCCCGGCCCCGGCCAAACTGAACCTGTTCCTGCACGTGACCGGCCGCCGCGCCGACGGCTACCACATGCTGCAAACCGCCTTCCAGCTGATCGGCCGGGGCGACCTGCTGCACATCCGCGTGCGCACCGACGGCCAGCTGCGCCGCAGCAACGACATTCCCGGCGTGCCGGAGCAGCAGGACCTGGTGATCCGCGCGGCCGCGCTGCTGCAAGCCGAGGCGCTGCGCCGCAGCGGCGTGCTGCACGGCGCCGACATCACGGTGGACAAGGTGCTCCCCATGGGCGGCGGCCTGGGCGGCGGTTCGTCCGACGCGGCCACCACCTTGATGGCATTGAACACGCTGTGGAACGTGGGATTGGACCAGCAAGAGCTGATGGCGCTGGGCTTGCCGCTGGGTGCGGACATCCCGTTTTTCATCTTCGGCGAGACCGCCTTTGCCGAAGGCGTGGGCGAGGCGCTGCAGCCGCTGGCGGCGCCGGATTGCTGGTACGTGGTGATCGAGCCGGGCGCTTCTGTGCCCACTGCGGAAATATTTTGCTCGGAGCATTTGACAAGGAACACTCCGCCCATCATAATAGCGGACTTTTCCAGCCACTACGAAAATCGAAACGATTGGAAGCAGTTTGGCCGGAATGATTTGCAGCAAGTAGCGTCCAGTATTTACCCGCCGGTAGCAAAGGCGATAGAATGGCTGGCAGCTTACGGAGATGCCAGGATGACTGGTTCCGGTGCTTGTGTGTTTTGTGCCTTTGCAGATGAAGGCCGGGCCGATGCGGTACTCGAAAGAGCGCAGGGGGTCTGGACTGCCTGGAAGGCCAAAGCGCTGAAGCGGCATCCGATCTTCGACATGTTGTGAGTGAAAAAAAGATTTTGCTTTTCGTTAGTTCGGTAGTATAATAATCGCCGTCATAACGACAAGCAGCAAGTTACAGCAGGGGAATCGCCAAGCTGGTTAAGGCACTGGATTTTGATTCCAGCATACCAAGGTTCGAATCCTTGTTCCCCTGCCACCCATTTTTCTTGAGTCTGTCGATGCATCAGCGTCCAGTCAAGATAAAATACAGGTGCCCACGGCACCGAAGCTCGCAGCGCCGGATAGCGGTTTGTCCGGCGATCAATCAAGATATCAACGCTTACTTCTCTGGGACTCCCCATGGCTTACGAAAACCTGATGGTTTTTACCGGCAACGCTAATCCTGCGCTGGCTGAAGGAGTCGCAAAAAACCTCGGCATTCCTCTCGGCAAAGCAGTCGTCTCGAAATTCTCGGACGGCGAAGTCATGGTCGAAATCAACGAAAACGTTCGTGGTAAAGACGTGTTCGTGCTGCAATCGACCTGCGCACCGACCAACGATAGCCTGATGGAACTGATTCTGATGGTCGATGCGCTGAAACGCGCCTCCGCAGGCCGTATCACTGCCGCCATCCCATATTTCGGCTACGCCCGCCAGGACCGCCGCCCCCGCTCGGCGCGTGTTGCGATTTCGGCAAAGGTAGTGGCCAACATGCTGGAAAGCGCCGGCGTTGAGCGCGTCCTGATCATGGATCTGCACGCAGACCAGATCCAGGGTTTCTTCGATATTCCAGTCGATAACATCTACGCTTCCCCTATCCTGCTGGGCGACCTGCAGAAGAAGGACAATGAAGACCTGCTGGTCGTGTCGCCCGACGTCGGCGGCGTGGTGCGCGCCCGCGCCCTGGCAAAGCGCCTGGGCTGCGACCTGGCCATCATCGACAAGCGCCGTCCGAAAGCCAACGTTTCCGAAGTGATGAACATCATCGGTGAAGTCGAAGGCCGCAACTGCGTCATCATGGACGATATGGTCGATACCGCCGGCACCCTGGTGAAAGCTGCCGAAGTGCTGAAAGAGCGCGGCGCCAAGAAAGTGGTGGCGTATTGCACCCACGCCGTGCTGTCCGGCCCGGCGATCGACCGTATTTCCGGCTCGTCGCTGGACGAACTGGTGGTGACCGACACGATTCCGCTGTCCGACGCCGCCAAAGCCTGCGGCAAGATCCGCCAGCTGACCTGCGCACCGCTGCTGGCCGAGACGTTCAAACGCATCATCAAGGGCGATTCCGTGATCTCCCTGTTCATCGACTAAGTTCGGCTCAGTTCGGCTTGTTTCGGTAGACAACAACAGTTTTTAGCGGCGGCGCGACCGGTTTTCGACCGGTTGCGCCGCTGTTTTTCCGGAGCGCCCTGGTCGCGGGGCGCTTCTTCACAACAGGGCGCGAGCCTTGTTTATTATTGGAGTCTCAAATGAAAGTAGTTGCATTCAAACGCGAACTGCAGGGCACGGGTGCGAGCCGCCGCCTGCGTATTTCCGGCCAAACCCCAGGCATCGTGTACGGCGGCGCTGAAGCCCCGATCACCATCTCCCTGGACCACAACGCGCTGTACCACGCGCTGAAAAAAGAAGTGTTCCACTCGTCCATCCTGGACCTGGAAATCGACGGCAAGACCCAGCAAGTTCTGCTGCGCGACTTCCAGATGCACGCTTACAAGCAACTGGTACTGCACGCTGACTTCCAGCGCGTTGACGCAAACACCAAGCTGCACAAGAAAGTGGCACTGCACTTCATCAACGCCGACGTATCGCCAGCCGTGAAACTGCACGGCGCATCGATCAGCCACGTGCTGTCCGAGCTGGACGTTTCCTGCGTTGCAGGCGACCTGCCGGAATTCGTGAACGTTGACCTGGCCAACATCGACGTGGGCCACTCGATCCACGTGTCGGACCTGGTTCTGCCAAAAGGCGTGACCGCTGTTACCCACGGCAAAAACCAGACCGTAGCCACCGCTTCGGTACCAGCTGGCCACGTGTCCGCTGAAGCGACCGCAGCAGCTGCTCCAGCAGCCGATGCCAAGCCAGCCAAAGGCAAGAAGTAATCTTTTACTTCCTTTGAAGTAAAATAAAAAACCCCGCTCGCGGGGTTTTTTTATATCTGGAAGAAACCATGTCCATCCGCCTGATCGTCGGCCTCGGCAACCCCGGCCCCGACTACGAACAAACCCGCCACAACGCCGGCTTCTGGCTGGTCGATAACCTGGCCAACAGCCTGGGCGCGCGCCTGCAGCGCGAAACCCGCTTCAACGCGCTGATGGCCAAGACCGCCATCGCCGGCAAGGAACTGTGGCTGCTGGAACCGCAGACCTATATGAACCGCTCCGGCCAGTCGGTGGGCGGGCTGGCGCGCTTTTACAAGATCAACCCGGATGAAGTGCTGGTGGTGCACGACGAACTGGACATGATGCCCGGCGTGGCCAAGCTGAAGAAGGGCGGCTCCTCGGGCGGCCACAACGGCCTGAAGGACATTACCGCCGCGCTCGGCACGCAGGACTACTGGCGCCTTCGCATCGGCATCGGCCATCCGCGCACGCTCAGCCTGCAGCAGGCGGTGGCCGACTTCGTGCTGCACCGCCCGCGCCGCGACGAGCAGCTGCTGATCGATGAAGCGATCGAGAAAAGCCTGAAGATCGTTCCGCTGGTGTGCGAAGGCAAGTTCCCGCTGGCCACTACCCAACTGCATACCGCATAGGCGGCATGCGAGCGGCTCAGGCCGCGGCGGTTTGCGGCGCCGGCTTGCTGGCGTCGAAGTAGTAGCTGACGCGCTTGCGCGGACTGAGATAGACGTACACTTCCGGCGGCACCATCCCGGGCCGCAGCGCCTTGACGATGTTCAGCTCGGGCTCCAGGTCCAGGTCCACCATGATGGCTTCCAGGCGCGGCACATCCTTGTCGTACACCACCACCATTGGTTTCATCGGCCGCGCCGTGTTCACGGTCGCCACCATGCCGGTCATGCCATTCGACAGTTGCACCACGGTGCCGGGCGGGTACACGCCCAGGCAGCGGATGAACATCTGCAGCAGGCGCGGATCGAACTTGGCGCGGTGCTTGGCGAACATCATCGACAGCGCCTCGTGCGGCGTGAGCGCGTGCGCCAGGTTGAATGGATTGCACAGCTCGTCGTAGTAGTTGGCGATGGCCACGATGCGCGCCAGCACGCCGATGCCTTCCCCCTTCAGCTTGCGCGGATAGCCGCTGCCGTCGAACAACTCGTGGTGGTCGTGGATCACCGCCGCCACCGCCGGCATGCACTGCAGGCGCTGCGCCATCTCCGCGCCGTACTGCGCGTGCATCTCGTACAGGTTCTGTTCGGCCGTGGTGTACGGTTCCGGCTTGCTGAGGATCTTGTCCGGAATGTTTTTGCGGCCGATGTCGTGCAGCAGCGCGCCCAGGCCCAGCAGATTGGCCACCTCGGGCGGCAGATTGACTTCGCGCGCGATCATCATCGACAGCATCGTCACGTTGAGCGAGTGGAAATACAGCTCCTCGTTGCCGGCCGTGTCGCCCATGACATGGATCGCCAGTTCCGGCGCGCACAGGATGGCGTCGGTGATCTGCGTGACCAGGCCGGTGGCCTGCTTGACCGACTCCTCGGGCCGCGAGAACAGGTGCTTCTCGATTTCGCGGATGGCGCGCGCGGTGTGGGTAAAGGCGCGCTCGACGCGTTCGGCGTCCGCGCGGCGCAGCTGCATGCGTTCCAGCATGGCGCGCTTGGCTTGCAGCGCGGGCGACGCTGCCGCCGCCGCTGCCGCCGCCGCCACGGCTGCCGCCGAGTCCGCCGCGCCCTTGCCGGATGCCGTGGCCGCCTGCGCGTCTTCCTGCGGCGCCACATCGCTCAGCTCCGGCTTGTAGCGCACCGAAGGCAGGCCCAGGCTGCGCAAGGTGCTGATCTGGTCTTCGGACTTGATCTTGAAATGGCTGAATGCAAACGGGTGCTCGAACCACTTCAGGTCCAGCTCGACATACAGCCCGACGCGCAGCTGATCCATCGTAACCGTCAACTCATCCAAGTCGGCTCCCCCCACAGGCTTGCATTGCAGAAGTTGTGGTTATGCAAATTTATCCAATTGTAAGTGTATACGAGAAGCATCGCCGGCGGTTGCTTATGGCCAGCGGCCGGCCAGGAAATCCATGGCGGCCCGGGCCGGCGGCGGTACCGGCCGTTGCGGACACACACCGTATACGCCGGTCGGGCGGCCGCTCCACTGCGGTAGCACCTGTAGCAGCTCCCCATTACGCAGCGCCGCCGCCACCGTTGCGCTGGACAAAAAGGCGATGCCCAGGCCGTCGATGGCGAACTGCCGGATGGCGTCGCCATTGTCGGCGCGGATACGGCCCTGGGGACGCAGGCTGCGTTCGCCGTCCGGGCCGGTCAGGCGCCACAGCTCGGCGTCGCGGTTCACGGCCAGGTTCAGGCACGCGTGCCGGCTGAGCCCGGCCACGTCGGCCGGTGCGCCATGCTGCTCCAGGTAGCGGGGCGCCGCCACCAGCAGGCGGCGGTTGTCCATCAGCTTGCGCGCCACCAGCGCCGAATCGTCCAGGCGGCCGATGCGGATGGCCAGGCCGACCCCTTCGGCCACCAGGTCCACATAGCGGTCCGTCATCATGAGGTCAAGCTCGATGCCGGGGTAGCGGCGCAGGAATGCGGCCACGTGCGGCACCACGTGGGTGCGTCCGAACGAAACCGGCACACTGAGCCGCAGCTGCCCGCGCGGCTGGGACGGTTCCGCATACTGATGGCTGGCCGTCTCGTAGGCGCCGCGCAACTGCGCAAAGGCGCTGCCGCATTCGGCGTACAGCGCCTGGCCGGCGGCGGTCAGCGACATGGCGCGCGTGCTGCGGTTCAGCAACTGCGTGCCCAGTTCCTGCTCCAGCGCTTTCACCAGCCGGCTCACGGAGGAGGGCGTCATGCGCAATGCCTGCGCCGCGCGCGCAAAACTGTGGTGGTCGACCACGCACGTGAAAGCGCGTAGCAAATGGAGCGGAGGCTGCTGCATTCGTTCTTCCATGGAAGGTATGTGCTGATTCTACAGCTATTATCGCCGGCCATCGCCATGGCTAGACTAGCTTGCATGACCCAACTATTTCATATCGACGCGTTCACCTCCATCCCGTTTCGCGGCAACCCCGCCGGCGTGGTGCTGGCTGCCGACGGACTGAGCGCACGGCAGATGCAGGACCTGGCGCGCGAGCTCAAGCATTCCGAAACCGCCTTTGTCATGCAGCCCAGGAAAGGAGCGCAGGATGAAGCGCACGACGTTTACATCCGCTACTTCACGCCCACCACCGAAGTGCCCATCTGCGGCCACGCCACCATCGCCGCCCACTACGCGCGCGCAGTGGCGATGCAGCTGGGCAGCGTGGAACTGCAGCAGAAGACCGGCGCCGGCGTGCAGCGCATCCGCGTGGAGCGGCAAGCGGACGGGGACTACCGCATAGTCATGCGGCAGGGGCCGTTATCCTTCGGTCTGCCCTTGTCCGCCGCGACCCGCCGCGCGGTGGCGGCTGCGCTGGGGCTGGACGACAGCGCTTTTGCGCCGGGCTTGCCGCTGCAAATCGTCTCCACCGGCCATTCGAAAGTGATGGTGCCGCTGCGTGCCGGCGTGGCGCTGGACGCCATCGTTCCCGACCATGCCGCGCTGGCCGCACTGAGCGCCGACGTCGGCTGCAACGGCTGGTTCCCGTTTCAGCTGCGCGCCTGCGGCACCGCCACCGATGGCCGCATGTTCGCGCCCGCCATCGGCATCCCGGAAGACCCCGTCACCGGCAATGCCAACGGCCCGCTCGGCGCCTACCTGGTGCGGCACGGCCTGATGGCGCACGACGGCCAGCTGCTGCGCTTCCAGGGGCACCAGGGCCGTGCCCTGCGCCGCGACGGCGTGGTCCACGTGGAGGTGGCGATAGCGCAGGGCGCGCCGCAGCAAGTGTCGATCAGCGGCGGCGCGGTGATCCTGTTTTGCGCGCCGCTCGATCTCACCCGGCTTGCTGGGACTTCCAGTACTCCAGCGGCGGCTTGCCCACCAGCTGCGTGAACCCGCGCGTGAAGTGCGCCTGGTCGAAAAAGCCCAGCCGCGCAGCCAGCGCGGCCAGGTCCGGAGCCGCCGCGCGGCCCAGCTGCCAGGTGGCTTCGTGCAGCCGGAAGCGCTGGATCACCCACTTCGGCGACACGCCCACATAGTTGCTGAACAGCCGCTGCAGCGTGCGCTCCTCGATGCCGAGCAGGTCCGACAAGGCCGCCACGCTGACCGGGCCGTCTTCGGCGGCAGCAGCTGCCACCGCGCGCTGCGCCAGCAGCGCGCGCGGGTCGGCCGGCGGCAGCACGGCCGCCAGCAAGGCCTCGGCCGCCTGCACCATATCGGTATCGCTGCGCGCCTCGCCAGCATCGCCGCCGTTGCCCCCCGCTTCCGCGCCAAGCACGCGCCGCTCGGCCTCCACGCCGGCCACGCCCAACATCCCGTCCACCGGCATGGTGCGGTCCGCCAGCCGGGACAGCGGGTGCGGCAGAAAGGGCCGCAGTCCGCCCGGCTTGAAGCGTACCCCCAGCACCTTGCCCGCGCCCTCCACCTTGCGCTCGAACGCGCCGCGCACCACGCCGTGGATGGCCGTGTTGCCGCGGTCGAACACCAGGTGGGCGTTCGGATACGGCAGCACGCGCTGGGTTTGCGGCGGCCCTCCGTTCCTGTCCCATTGCACCACCCAGTGGTAGTCGACAAAAGGCTGCAGCGCGGGCGAGGGCGGATAGCTTGCCAGCCGGATGCGGCGCGCCGCTGCCGCCGGATCCACAACCCCTTTCGGCATCGGCGCACCACCGTTGTCGGTTTTTTCCAATCTTTTCTCCTGGTCCTGAAATACAGTGCCGCTTTCCGATTGATAAAAGAGCGCCATGAAATCCAGCCTGTCCACCCTGGCCGCCGTTGCCGCCCTCGCTTGCCTGCCGGTCCGCGCCGAACCCGCTGCCCAGCACGCGGCCGGCACGTTTGAAGTCAAGATGTCGCCAGCCTCGGCGCCGCAGCATGAGGGCCGCACAGCCACCGGGCGCATGTTACTTGAAAAACAATACTCCGGCGACCTGCAAGCCACCGGCAAAGGCGAAATGCTGACCGCCATGACCGACACCCAGGGTTCCGCCGCCTATGTCGCCATCGAGCGCGTCACCGGTACGCTGAAGGGCAAGGCCGGCAGTTTCGTGATCCAGCATTCAGGTGCCATGCACGGCGGCGACAGCCAGCTGGCCGTGACCATCGTGCCCGATTCCGGCACCGGCGAGCTGGCCGGCATCAGCGGCCGCATGGCGCTCAAGCAGGTGGACCGGCAGCATCACTATCAGCTGGACTTCGTGTTGCCCTGACCCTGCTGCCATCGGGCATTCGATATGTGCTTGACTTCTGACACCTGTAAGATATTATTGACATATCAAATCAATAACCAGGAGCGGTCCATGCAAGAGGTGTCATTGTTCCGGCTGTATGCGCTGCGCGCGGTCTACCTGCTGATCGTTGTTGGACTGGCCCTGGTCGTCTGGCCGGGCATACTCCACCACAGCAAGCCGTGGGAGCTGATGGAGGGCGTGGTGCTGTGCATGCTCGCCGCGTTCTCGCTGCTGTGCGCGCTTGGCCTGCGCTACCCGCTGCAGATGCTGCCGGTGCTGCTGTGGGAACTGATCTGGAAAGTGCTGTGGCTGTCGCTGGTCGCGCTGCCGGCCTGGAAGTCCGGCAGTATGAGCCAGGCCGTGCTGGAAAACACCATCGCCTGCCTGGTGGTGATCGTGGTCCCGCTGGCCATGCCGTGGCGCTACGTGGTCGACCACTATCTGAAAAAATCCGGCGACCGCTGGCGCCTGGCCGGCAATTAACATGCGAATATAGGGGCTATGAAAAATACCCTCGCATGCCTGCCCCTGGTCCTGGCGGCAGTGTTCCCGGCCATGGCCGCCAAGGCGCAGGACGGCGCGCCGCTCAAGGCGCAAGTCGCCAGCCGCATCAATGCCATGTACCCGCAGCTGGAAACGGTCTACAAGGATTTGCACGCCCACCCTGAAATTGCCTTCCAGGAGGTGCGTACCGCTGCCAAACTGGCTGGCGAGATGCGCGCGCTTGGCTTCGAGGTGACCGAAGGCGTCGGCAAGACCGGGCTGGTGGCGATCTTCAAGAACGGACCCGGCCCCACCGTGATGGTGCGCACCGAGTTGGACGCGCTGCCGATGGAGGAAAAAACCGGCCTGCCGTACGCCAGCAAGGCCCGCACCCGCTCCGGCGGCGCCGAAACCTACGTCATGCACAGCTGCGGCCATGACATCCACATGGCCAGCTGGCTGGGCGCGGCGCGCGCCTTGGTGGAACTCAAATCGCAATGGCAGGGCAGCCTGATGTTCATTGCGCAGCCCGCCGAGGAAACCGTGTCCGGCGCCAAAGCCATGCTGGAGGACGGCCTGTTCAAGCGCTTCCCCAAGCCGGACGTGGCGTTCGCCCTGCATTCCTGGCCGACTGCGCACGGCACCGTCGGCTACAACGTCGGCGCGGTGTCATCGAATTCGGATGCCCTCGAGATCGTGTTCAAGGGGCGCGGCGGCCATGGTTCTGCGCCGGACAAGGCGCTGGACCCGATCACCATCGCCGCGCGCTTCGTGGTGGACGTGCAGACCGTGGTCAGCCGCGAGAAGGACCCCAAGGAATTCGGCGTGGTCACCATCGGCGCCATCCAGGGCGGCACCGTGGGCAACATCATTCCGGACAGCGTGCTGGTGCGCGGCACCATCCGTTCCTACAGCCCGGCTGTGCGCGCCAAGCTGCTGGACGGCGTGCGGCGCGTAGCCAATGCGTCGGCCGCCATGGCGGGCGCCCCGGCGCCGGACGTGGAGCTCAAGTCCGGCGGCCAGGCCATCATCAATAACGACGCGCTGGTGCGCAAGACGGAGGCGGTGCTGAAGGACGCGCTGGGCGCCGCCAACGTCGGCCTGATCGCGCCGATGACGGCCAGCGAAGACTTCTCCGAGTACGTCAACCAGGGCGTGCCGGGCATGTTCTTCTTCACCGGCGTCTATCCCGCCAAGGCGGTGGCCGAGGCCGAAACGGCCGGCGGCAGGCCGCTGGCCTTCAACCACTCGCCGTTCTATGCGCCGGTGCCCGAGCCTTCCATCAAGACCGCCGCGCAGGCCATGAGCCTGGCGGTGTTGAGCGCGCTGGCGCGCTAGCGGGCCGGCCATGCCCAGCGTGCAAACCGCGCAGCCCGCGTTCTGGCGCGACGCCGCGCTGCCCTTCATCGAGGCGCGCTCGATACGCGGCGGCCGCGACCTGTGCTACGCGCGGCATACGCACGACACCTTCTCCATCGGCGCCATCACCGGCGGCGTGAGCACCTACTGGAACCGGCGCAGCAAGGAAACCGTGGGCGCGGGCAGCGTGGTGGTGATCAACCCGGAGGACGCGCATGCCTGCAATCCGGCCGCCGGCCAGCCGTGGTCGTACCGCATGTTTTATGTGGACGTGGCCTGGCTGACCGCGCTGCAGCATGAACTCGGTTTCAGCCGCAATGCCGATTTCAGGGCGTTTTCGACCACCTCAAGCACCGCGCTGTTCGCGGGCTTGAACCGGCTCTACGACACCGTGACCTCGGCGCACGCCGACGGCTTGCAGAAGCAGAGTGCGGCGCTCGCCTTCTTCATGGACATGCAGCAGGCGCTGGACCCGGCGCCGGTCGCGCTGGCCGGCGCCAACGGCAAGCTGCTGCGGGCCGCCGAATTCATCAGCGACAATTGCACCCGCCTGCTGAGCCTGGAAGACATCTGCGCCGCCGCCGGCCTGTCGCCGTCCTATCTGATCCGCGCCTTCAAGAGCCAGTTCGGCATGACGCCGCACGCCTACCTGGTCAACCGGCGCGTCCAGTACGGCCAGGCGCGGCTCAGGCGCGGCGCCGCGATTGCCGACGCCGCCATCGAAAGCGGCTTCGCGGACCAGGCCCATTTCCAGCGCGCCTTCAAGCAGCTTGTCGCTGCAACGCCGGGGCAGTACCGGGGCCGATAAGGTCCACCACGGCCTGGAATAGCCGGGCCGGCTGTTCCGCGATCCGGTTCAGCACGTAGAGAAAATATTCCTCGCCGAAGATGGCGTACTCGCGCGTCTGGAACCCGCGCCGGCGCAGCGCGTCCAGGCCATCCGCGCCCAGTCCGAACAGTGTTTCGAATTCCGATTGCCGCGGCGACAGTTCCTGCTGCAGGATGAAGCCGGCCAGGTCGTTCTGCAACTGCACGTCGTGTGTGGCGAGCGCGCATGGGTGGCCACTGGCAAGCAGGGTCTGCGCAAACCGGCGGTAGGCGGCTGCCAGTTCCGGGCTGTGGCGGTCCCAGGCAATCGCGGGCGACTCGAGGAAGGCGCCCTTGACCAGGCGTATGCGGCCCGGCAACTCCATCAGCTGCGGCAAGTCCTGCGCGCTGCGGTGCAGTTTGGCCGGCAGCGTGATGCCCACGTTGTCCAGTCCGGCCTCGGCATGCAGCCGCCGGTAGGTGGCATAGATCAGGCTGGCCCGGTCCGCGCCCTCCATCGAAATCATTACCTCGCGGCCGGCGCCGGCCGCGGCGCTGGCAATGCGCCTGGCGTTGCGGTAGCCCAGTTCCGGGTCCACCAGCAAGCCGACGTGGGACAAGTCCAGCGAAACCGAGCACTGCAGGTTTTCGTGCGCGAGCGCGGCCGCCAGTTGCAGGAAGACTTCCGTGTCGGTGTTGGCCTTGGCCTCGTCGCGGCAGCTTTCGCCCACATACTCCGCCGATCCGGCATGCCCGCGCGCGCTGACAGCGTGCAGGTGCCGCACCAGGTCGGCCACGGTGTGCCCCGCCAGATAGCGCGCAGCCACGCGGTGGATGTACGGGCGCAGCTGGGGATCGCTGCAGAAGCGTTCTTTTGCCTGTTCGTTGAGCGCCAAAGCGCGCAGGCTGTCGGCTGCCTGCACCATCAAATCCGGGGTCTGCATAATCCATTCCTTTCAAAATTTCGGAAAGGCCATCGTATGGGGCGCGCCGGGCCGCCGTATTGAAGGAAATTGCCTTCTGCCGGCGCCGGAAAGACTATGGTATTGCAGAAATGCAAAGCAAATTGCGCCAAAGATATTAATATTTCAAGGAATCATGTCTATCTTGGCCCGTATCTCGTTTCGCCTGCTACTTTCCTTACTCTGCCTCGCACCGGCCGGCGGCATGGCCGCGCCGGCCGCCACCGTGGCAGACTGGAACACAGGCATGCCGAGGCCGAAGCGGCTCTGAAGCGTGTCGTAGAAATCGAAGAGAAGGCAGATCCGGACCACCAGAGTGGGGTGTTGATGAATCTGGGCCAGCATTACGCGTCGCAGAAGCGCTACTGACGCCGCCGGGCGCGCGCGTGCCGGCCTAGGACTTGTTGGACTGCAGCGTAAAGCCGATCAGGCGCGCCACCACCGCCGCCAGATACATCAGCCCGACCAGCATCTCCACGCTGGCGATGGCCCGCGCATGCGAGGTCAGCGGGATCACGTCGCCGATGCCGGTGCTCGACAGCAGCGCAAAGCTCAGGTAGTTCAGCTCGGTCCACGTGCGCGGGGCGGCGGCGTTCACCGCTGCGCCGAAGGTGCCCGGCTGCAGCGCCTGGACCAGGATGAACACGTGCGTGAAGGCCCACGCCAGCAGCGTGAACGCGGCGCCGGCCGCGAACAGTTCGTCTGTCGTGGCCAGTCGGTCCTCCATCATGTAGGCCACCAGGCTGGCGGCGGCATAGAAATAGAACGCCGCCTCCAGCGCGGACGACCAGGGCAGCAGCCCCGGCAGGTCGAACGCCATCTGCAAGCCCAGCAGGATGATCACGGGGCCGGCGATGCTGGCGCTGACCCAGGCATGGCCCGGCGTGCGCCGCACCATGCGCGTGGCCACCACCAGCACCAGGATGCCGAACATATTGAAGATGATGTGGCCGCCGCGCACGGTTTCGATAAACGGATACAGCAGCATGCCCAGCAACTGCGTCAGCAGCAGCACGGCTGACGGATGGCGCTTGGTGCTATGCACCAGGGGAAACGGATTCATGGTTCAAGCCCCGGACAGCGTCGCAAGCACGCCGCGCACCGCAGCCGGGATCGGGACGGCGCGGTTGCTGGCGCGCTCGACGTAGACGTGGACGAAATGGCCGGCCGCGCACGGCTGCTCGTCGTCGTTGCGGAACAGCGCGATCTCATAGCGCACGCTGGAATTGCCCAGCTTGGCCACCCGGATGCCGGCATGGACAGTGTCCGGGAAGGAGATGGAACGGAAATAGGCGCAGCCGCTGTCAACCACGAACCCGACCACCTCGCCCTTGTGGATGTCCAGCACGCCGCGTTCGATCAGGAACTGGTTCACGGCCGTGTCGAAGTAGGAATAATAAACAACGTTGTTGACATGGCCATACACGTCATTGTCCATCCAGCGGGTGGCGATGGGCAGGAAATGGGGAAACTGCGAGCGTTTGGCGTCGCGCATCGTCATGGAAGCTCCTGGTTCTGAGGTACAATTGATCCTTACGCGCGGGCAATCGGCGCAGCAAAACAATACCATCATTAAAGGTTTTTCATGAGTCTCCAATGCGGCATCGTCGGCCTGCCTAACGTCGGCAAGTCCACTCTTTTCAATGCACTGACCAAGGCCGGCATCCCGGCTGAAAACTATCCGTTCTGCACCATCGAGCCGAACGTCGGCGTGGTGGAAGTGCCGGACCCGCGCATGGCCGCGCTGGCCGAGATCGTCAAGCCCGAGCGCATGGTCAACGCCATCGTCGAGTTCGTCGACATCGCCGGCCTGGTGGCCGGTGCTTCGCAAGGCGAGGGCCTGGGCAACCAGTTCCTGTCGCACATCCGCGAAACCGACGCCATCGTCAACGTGGTGCGCTGCTTTGAAGATGAAAACGTGATCCACGTTGCCGGCAAAGTCAGCCCGCTGGACGATATCGAAGTGATTCAAACCGAATTGGCGCTGGCCGACTTGGGCACCGCTGAAAAAGCGCTGCACCGCGAAAACAAGAAAGCCCGCTCCGGCGATAAAGACGCAGCGAAACTGGTTGCTCTGCTGGAAAAGATAATCCCGCAGCTGAACGAAGCCAAGCCGGTGCGCGCCATGGGCCTGGACGCGGATCAAATGGCGATCATTAAATCGCTGTGCCTGATTACCGCGAAGCCGGCCATGTATGTGGCCAACGTTTCCGATACCGGTTTCACCAATAATCCGCTGCTGGACCAACTGACCGAATACGCGAAATCGCAGAATGCGCCTATCGTCGCCATTTGCGCTTCGATTGAAGCCGAGATTGCCGACCTGGATGACGCCGATAAAGTGGAATTCCTGTCCGATATGGGGATGGAAGAGCCTGGCCTGGACCGTCTGATCCGCGCCGCCTATAAACTGCTGGGCTTGCAGACTTATTTCACCGCCGGCGTAAAAGAAGTGCGCGCCTGGACCATCCATATCGGCGACACCGCCCCGCAGGCAGCCGGTGTTATTCACACCGATTTCGAACGCGGCTTTATCCGTGCGCAGACCATTGCCTATGACGATTACATCGCCCTCAAGGGCGAAGCAGGCGCCAAGGAAGCGGGCAAGATGCGCGCCGAGGGCAAGGAATATGTGGTCAAGGATGGCGACGTGCTGAACTTCCTGTTCAACGTCTAAATACCCTTAGCGGCCTCGGCCGCAGAAAAAAGCCGCGAGAGATCGCGGCTTTTTTTTCGCCCTTTTTCCGCCGGATTACCCCCGCGCACTCAAATCTGGCGCGAACACGCCAGAAACTGGCATAAAACGGCCGCGCCAGGGCCTTAAAACAATGCGCCGGGCCGGCGTTACTGCGCCGCCGCCGGTTTCGCTTCGAATTCCCTGACCGCCTTGCTGAACTGCTCCATCAGCGGATTCGGTACCGCCAGGGACAGCTGGTAGTGTTCGATCTCGAATCCGCTGGCGGTCCGGCGAATAACTCCGCTGGCCTGGCAGATGCCCATTTGTGTGTTCAGCTGCTCATCGAACCACGCGTAGCTTTTATTTGCCGAGAAATATACGTTGCGTTTAATAGCGGTAAATGACCACGCCTTGTTACGGTCGAAAAACGGCTTGGCCCATACTTTAAACTGGTCGCGGGTCCATATTTCAGTTTTATCGGTGCCGATATAAATACCGTTGGGCGCCATTTTATCGAAATACACCGGATCGGCATTGGCGGCATCCTTATGCCATTGGTCCATAAAAGTATTGATTTGCTGGCGGAAAGTTGCGTCGGCGTCGGCCGATTGCGCGGCGGCGCCGTAGCTCATCAGGAAAAAAGCGAGGGCGGCAAGCAATTGCTTCATGGGGGCTCCGGAAAAAATGTGTAAAGCGAGCATACACCAGGGCGGGCGCCGGGCTGGCCTGGCTGTATAATCGTCGGGTTCGCCGGCCACCGGCCCTTTAGCTTCTCCTCACCACAGAAAACGAAATCTCATGGCTTCATCCAACGATAACGTCAGCATGGCGCTGTTCTGCGACTTCGAAAACGTCGCCCTCGGCGTGCGCGACGCCAATTACGAAAAATTCGACATCAAGCCCGTGCTGGAGCGTTTATTGCTCAAAGGCAGCATCGTGGTCAAAAAGGCGTATTGCGACTGGGACCGCTACAAGGGTTTCAAGGCGCCCATGCATGAGGGCAATTTCGAACTGATTGAAATTCCGCACGTGCGTCAATCGGGCAAGAATTCGGCCGACATCCGCATGGTGGTGGACGCGCTGGACCTGTGCTACACCAAGTCCCACGTGAACACTTTTGTCATCATTTCCGGCGACTCGGACTTCTCGCCGCTGGTCTCCAAACTGCGCGAGAACAACAAGAAAGTGATCGGCGTCGGCGTCAAGCAGTCCACCTCGGACTTGCTGGTGGCCAACTGCGACGAGTTCATTTTCTACGACGACCTGGTGCGCGAGATCCGCCGCGCCGCCGCCAAGCGCGACACCCGCGAAGGCCAGCCTGCCGTCAAACGCACCCCGGAAGAGGAAAAAGGCCGCCGCGAGGAAATGGACAAGCGCCGCCGCGAAGCCGTGGACATGGCGGTCGAGACCTTCGATGCGCTGGTGTCCGAGCGTGGCGACTCCGGCAAGATCTGGGCGTCCGTGCTGAAAGAGGCGATCAAGCGCCGCAAGCCGGACTTCAGCGAGTCCTATTACGGTTTCCGCACCTTCGGCAACCTGCTGGAGGAAGCCAAGGCGCGCGGCCTGCTGGAATTCGGCCGCGACGAGAAATCCGGCGCCTATGTCTACCGCAGCAGCGGCGCGGGCGAGCAGGGTTCGGGCGAAGGGTCGGGCAACGTGTCCGCGCCGGTGCAGCACGAGGCGGCCGAGGGCGGCCGCCATGAAGGCCGCCGTGGCCGTGGCCGTGGCCGCAGCCGTGGCGGCGAGCGCCACGCCAGCCATGAGCCGGTATCCGAGGAAGTGTCCGCCGAACTGCAGCTGGCGCAGGACGAGAACGCCTACGCGGAAGCGGAAGCCGTGCATGCGGCCGACGACTCGGCCTACGCGCAGCAAGCCGTAGCTGACCAGCCGGACGCGCAGCAGGTGCAGGCGCACGCGCAGGCAAGCCCAATGCTCGGCAGCAGCGAGCAGGACGACCTGGACGAGGAAGAGCGCGCGCTGGATGCCGCAGCGGCAGCCATCGCCAACTCGGCCGGCGGCAATCAGCGCCAGCTCGGCCGCGACGGCCAGCCCAAGCGCAGTGCGGCCAAGATGCCGGCCCGCCAGGCGAAAGCGCAGCAGAAAGCCGCCCAGTCGGCGACGGCGGGCGACGTCTGGGCCAAGGGCAAGGGCCGGGGCAAACCGGTGCAGGGCGGCAACCAGCGCGGCAAATCCGGCCAGCCGGCGCCGCAAGCGCAGGCGTCCTTCGCGCAGGCAGGCGCAGCGCAGGCCGGCCAGGCAGCGGGCCGGTCGGACGTGCCGGCCGCCGTGCCAGTCGCGCAGCCAGCCGTGCAGCCAGCTGACCATGCCGGCGTTCAGCCGGGCGATCACGCTGAATTGCCGGTCGTCCAGCCGGCCGTGCAGCCATCCGCCCGCGCGGGTGGACGTGCCGCTGGCCGCCAGCAAGCCAGCCGCCAGCCGGCGGCGCCGCAGGCTGCCGAGGCCGTGCTCGCACCGGTAGCGGACAGCGCCGCCGCCGAAGCGGATGCGATGGCCAAGCCGGCCGCCAAGCCGCGCAGCCGTGCTGCGGCCAAGGGCCGTGCCAAGGCGGGCGAATCGCGCATCACCGAAGCGGCTGCGGAAGCTGCCACGGCGAGCGCGGCGCCAGCGGCGGCAGAGGCGGACCAGGCGCTGGAGACAGCGGCCGACAAGCCCAAGTCCGGCCGGGCCGCTGCCGCGCGCGCGCGCGCCGCCAAGCCGGTGGTTGCCAGCGGCGACGCGGAAGGCGGCGACCAGCCCGCCCGCAAGCCGGCCGCCCGCCGCCCGCGCAAGGCGGAGTAAGTTGCTCCCTGTCATATCCTCCACCGGGGGATATGGCTTCCCGCGCGACCCTGCGCACGGGGAACCATGGTCCGTATCTTCGCAATCGGGCCGTGCTGTGGTTTCCCGCGATTTACTGCCAGACACTTTGCTGCCATACTGCCAACTTGAATAACATTTTGGCAGTGGCCGTCCGCGCGCTGCCTGCGGCGGTCAGCATGGCTATCCTCTCCGAAATCAACCTTTATCCGATCAAATCCTGTGCCGGCATGTCGCTGCGTTCGGCCACGCTGACCAGCGCCGGGCTGATGAAGGAGCAGATCTACGACCGCGAGTGGATGGTGGTGGATGACGCCGGCGCGGCGCTGACCCAGCGCGAACATCCGCGCATGGCGCTGATCGTGCCCCGCCTGAAGGCCGATACGCTGGAACTGCGCGCGCCGGGCATGCTGCGCCTGGAAATCGAACTGGGCCTGCCCGACCCCGAACTGGCTCCGCAGCGCACCGTGCAAGTGTGGGACGACCAGGTGCTGGCCTACGACTGCGACGCCACCACCGCCGCCTGGTTCAGCAATTTCCTGGGCCTGCCGTGCCGCCTGGTGCGCTTCCACGCCAACGCCACCCGCGCCGTATCGCAGAAATGGACCCAGGGCGTGGCCGCCACCACCATGTTCTCCGACGGCTACCCGATGCTGGTGGCGGGCAGCGCCTCGCTGGCCGACCTGAATGGCAAGCTGGTCCAGGCTGGCCGCCAGGCCATCCCCATGAACCGCTTCCGTCCCAACCTGGTGCTGGACGGCATCGAAGCGTTCGAAGAAGACTACGCCGAAGATTTCCGCGTCGGCGGCGCCGTGCTGAAACCGGTCAAGCCCTGTCCGCGCTGCCCCATGCCCTCGATCGACCAGGCCACCGGCGAATTCGGTCCCGACCCGCTCGACATCATGGCCGGCTACCGCGCCAAGCCCGAGGTGGACGGCGCGCTGTGCTTCGGCATGAACAGCATCCTGCTCGAAGGCGATGGCCAGGAATTGCGCGTGGGCCAGGAAATCGACGTCAACCTGGCGTTCTAGCCATGACCAGCAAACAGCCCCAAGCAAGCGACCTGGTTGCGGAAAACCAGGCACTGCGCACGCGCATGGCGTATTTGCTGGAGCAGGCCGAGCGCAACCACAACATCATGATGCGGCACCAGGCCTTTGACCTGGAAATCGTCAGCGCCTCCACGTTCCCGGAACTGGTGGGCACCATCTTCCGCACGCTGCCCATCATTTCGGAACTGGAAGCGGTGACCCTGACCCTGATCGACGAAGGCGGCGACATCCACACCGTGATGGGCAAGCTGGGCGTCAATTTCGCCGAGTTCCCGGACCTGCTCTTCGTCGAGGAAGTGGACGGGCTGGGCTTCGACCTGGGGCGCCGCAACGCCTATTCGCCCATCCCCCGGCCGCTGCTGGGCATGTACGACGCCTTCAAGCACGGCCACGCCTTTCCGCGTCCGCCGGAAGGGCTGCAAAGCGTGGCGCTGGTGCCGCTGCTGCGCAACAAGCGCATCATCGGCAGCCTGAACCTGGGCAGCGTGGACCCCACGCGCTTCACGCCCAGCCTGGGCACCGACTTCATCGAGCACATGGCATCCATCATCGCCATCTGCCTGGAGAACGTGATCTCCAACGAAATGCTCAAGTACATCGGCCTGACCGATTCGCTGACGGGCGTCTACAACCGGCGCTATATGGACCGGCGCCTGCTGGAGGAAATTGCGCGCGCGCGGCGCCAGGCCTACGACATCTCCCTCATGTACATCGACATCGACCACTTCAAGCGGGTCAACGACACGGTGGGCCACCAGGGCGGCGACGAAGTGCTGCGCGAAGTGGCGCAGCGCATCAAGGCCGAGCTGCGACTGTCGGACGCGCTGGCGCGCTTCGGCGGGGAAGAGTTCGTGGTGCTGCTGATCAACGCCGACCTGGACAGCTCCACCTTTGTGGCCGAGCGCATCCGCGCCGGCATAGCCGCCAGCATGATAGACGTGTCGCCCAGCGTGCGGGTTTCCATCACCGCCTCGATCGGCGTGGCCTGCCTGGACCGCAGCGACGCCGGCGCCACGCCCGAAGCCGCCGCCATGGAACTGATCGCCCAGGCCGACTCCGCGCTCTACCAAGCCAAGGACAGCGGCCGCAACCGCGTGCTCCCCTACCGTCCCGACGCCTGATACCCCGCTAAAGCAAGCTCAGCCGCATTGCACCAACCTCGGGGTCTGACCCCGAGGTTGGTGCAATGCGGCTCAGGCCGGTTGTAGGAGAGTTGGAAGGGTTGTCGGAATCAGGCGAGCAGCTGGCTTTCGGCGCGGGCGACGGCGTCGGCGGCGCCGCGCAGCACGACCACGTCGCCAGCTTGCAGCACCGTGCCGGGCGTGGCGTCGATGCCGCTCTTGCCGCGCCGGATGGAGGCGATCTCGGCGCCCGCTTCGCCTAGCGCCAGCTCGCCCAGCATCTTGCCGATGCAGCTGGCGTTCTCGCCCAGCGTGACCGAGTGCAGGCGCAGCATGTCGTCGTCCTCGCCGGCGTCGCTGGCGCCGTGGAACCAGCCGCGCAGCGACGCGTAGCGCGCTTCGCGCGCCACCTGCACGCGGTGCACCACGCGCCGCAGCGGCACGCCCAGCATCACCAGCGCGTGCGAGGCCAGCATCAGGCTGCCTTCCATCAGTTCCGGCACCACTTCGGCCGCGCCGGCCGCTTTCAGGCGGTCCAGGTCGGTATCGTCATGGCTGCGCACGATCACCGGCAGCGCCGGCGCCAGCTCGTGCACCAGGTGCAGCACGCGCAGCGCCGACGGCGTGCTGGCGTAGGTGATCACCACCGCGCTGGCGCGGTAGATGCCGGCCGCGATCAGGCTTTCGCGCCGCCCGGCGTCGCCGTAGGATACGTTGGCGCCGGCCGTCTGCGCCTCCTGCACCCGCTCCGGGTCCAGGTCCAGTGCGTGGTAGGCGATGTCCTCTTCACTCAATAGCGTGGCCAGGCTCTGGCCGCTGCGCCCGAAGCCGGCCACGATCACGTGCTTTTGCGTGCTCATGGTGCGCGTGGCGATCTTGGTCAGCGCCAGCGACTGCATCATCCATTCGTTGCTGGACACTTTCATCACCAGCTTGTCGGAATGGTCGATGACGAACGGCGCCAGCAGCATCGACAGCACCATCGACGCCAGCACCACCTGGATGATGAACGGGTCCATCAGCGCCACGCCGCCGGCCAGGTTGAGCAGCACGAAGCCGAATTCGCCCGCCTGCGCCAGCGCCAGGCCGGTGCGCATCGAGACGCCGTCGGACGAGCCGAACAGCTTGGCCAGCCCGGCGATCAGCGCGAACTTGAGCAGCACCGGCCCGGCCAGCAGCACCAGCACCAGCCACCAGTTCTCCAGCACCAGGCGCAAATTGAGCAGCATGCCGACGTTGATGAAGAACAGCCCCAGCAGCACATCGCGGAAGGGCTTGATGTCTTCCTCCACCTGGTGCTTGTATTCGGTTTCCGAGATCAGCATGCCGGCCACGAAGGCGCCCAGCGCCATGGACAGCCCGGCCTTCTCGGTGATCCAGGCCGCGCCCAAGGTGATCAGCAGCAGGTTCAGCATGAACAGCTCCTGCGAGCGGCGCTTGACCACGATGGCGAACCAGCCGCGCACCAGCTTCTGGCCAACGAACAGCAGCAGCACCAGCACGATGACGGCCTTGCCGCCGGCCCAGGCCAGCGTTTCGAGCAGGTCGTCCGGGTTTTTCGCCAGCGAGGGGATCAGGATCAGCAGCGGCACCACGGCCAGGTCCTGGAACAGCAGGATGCCCATGATCTTGCGGCCGTGTTCGCTTTCCAGCTCCAGCCGTTCGGTGATCATCTTCACCACGATGGCGGTGGACGACATGGCCAGCGCGCCGCCCAGCGCGAACGAGGCTTGCCAGCTGATGTTGATGCCGGGCAGCTGCCAGGCCAGCAGCCAGCCCAGCAGCATGGTGGCGGCGATGGTGGCCGTCACCTGCGCCATGCCCAGCCCGAACACGATGCCGCGCATGGCCATCAGCTTGGGCAGCGAGAATTCCAGGCCGATCGAGAACATCAGGAACACCACGCCGAACTCGGCCAGGATATGGCTCGCCTCGCTCTGCTCGGCCAGGCCCAGCGCGTGCGGCCCGATCAGGATGCCCACCGTCAGATAGCCCAGCATGGGCGGCAGGTGCATCATGCGGAACGCCACCACGCCCAGTACGGCGCTGCCGAGCAGCAAGAGGGTCAGTTCAAGCGGTGAAAACATGCGGCGGTTCCATTTAAGGGCTGATCCCGTTGTTTGTTGGGACTGGCAAGTTTTTTGCTTTCGCAATTCGGCTATACTTCCGGCATGAGTGTAACCGATGGAATTCCCATGCTGAAAGCTTTTGACAACAACACGGCCGAACGCGCGCTGGCGCTGGCCCGAGAAACCCTGCAGATCGAGGCGGACGCCATTACCGCCATGCATGCGCGCCTGGCCACCGACGACAGCGTCGGCAAGGCGGTCGCGCTGCTGCTGAACTGCAAAGGCCGGGTCGTGGTGTCGGGCATCGGCAAATCCGGCCACATCGCGCGCAAGATCGCCGCCACGCTGGCCTCGACCGGTACCCCGGCCCTGTTCGTACACCCGGCCGAGGCGGCGCACGGCGACCTGGGCATGGTGACGGCGGAAGACGCCTTCATCGCCATCTCGTATTCCGGCGAAAGCGCGGAGCTGATGGCCATCCTGCCGGTGGTCAAGCGCATGGGCAGCACCCTTATTTCCATGACCGGCAAGCCCGGCTCCAGCCTGGCCAAGCTGGCCGACGTGCACCTGGACGTGTCGGTGGCCAAGGAGGCCTGCCCGATGAACCTGGCGCCCACCGCCAGCACCACCGTCACCCTGGCGCTGGGCGACGCGCTGGCCGTGGCGCTGCTGGACCTGCGCGGCTTCAAGGAAGAAGACTTCGCCCGCTCGCACCCGGGCGGCGCGCTGGGCCGCCGCCTGCTGACCCATGTGCGCGACGTGATGCGCAGCGGCGACGCGATTCCGTCCGTGGGCCTGGACACCCGCCTGCCGGACGCGCTGCTGGAAATCACCCAGAAGGGCATGGGCATGACCGCCATCGTCGATGCCGACAACCGCCCGGTGGGCGTGTTTACCGACGGCGACTTGCGCCGCATGATAGAAAAAGTGCAGGACTTTAGCAAGGTGATCATCCGCGACGTGATGCACGCCAATCCGCGCAGCATTTCGCCGGACAAGCTGGCGGTGGACGCGGTGGCCATCATGGAGCAGTTCCGCATCAATCAAATGCTGGTGGTGGACGCCGAGGGCAAGCTGGCCGGCGCGCTGCACATCCACGACCTGACGCGCGCCAAGGTGATCTGATGAACAAGGCCTACAATCTTGAAAATGTGGCACGCGCGGCCAACATCAAGCTGATGATCTTCGACGTGGACGGCGTGCTCACCGACGGCAGCCTGCATTACGGCCCGGACGGGGAAGTGATGAAGACTTTCAACGTGCACGACGGCCTGGGCATCAAGCTGCTGCAGGAGGCCGGCATCCTGACGGCCATCATCAGCGCGCGCCGCTCGCCGCAGGTGACGGCCCGCGCGCGCGACCTGGGCATCGAGTTCGTGCACCAGGGCGGCCACGACAAGCTGACCCCGTTCAACGACCTGCTGGCCAAGACCGGCCTGCAGGCCGGGCAGGTGTGCTTTATCGGCGACGACGTGGTGGACCTGACGATACTGAAGCGTGTCGGCTTCGCGGTGGGCGTGCCGAACGGCCGCGCCGATGTGCTGAGCCGGGTGCATCACGTGACCGAGGCCCACGGCGGGCGCGGGGCGGTGCGCGAGGTGTGCGAATTCGTGCTGCGCGCCACCGGCAATTACGATAAGGTCATGGCCCAGTTCCTGGTCTGAGAAGGTAGATGATGCGGAGATTTAACCATGCGTAAGCGTACTGCGCACCGCTGGCGCTTGAGCATCACCCTGGTGATCGCGGTGTTTGTTGCCTTTGGCACGTTCTGGCTGTTGCAGCTGCTGAACCGGGGCGAGGAAGACATGCTGGCCGACAAGCGCCTGAACGAGCCCGACTACATCATCGAGCAGTTCAGCGTGGTGCGCATGACCAAGGAAGGCAAGCCGAGCTACATCGTGTCGGGCGACAAGCTGGTGCACCGCCCGATCGACGACGCCTCGGAGATCGACAAGCCGATGGTGCGCAACTTGAGCAGCACCCATCCGCCGATGGACATGACGGCGGAGCGCGCCCGCGTGGACGAGAACAACACGCGCGTGCAGCTGAAGGGCAATGTGAAGATAGACCGCGCGGCCCAGGGCAAGAGCCCGGCCATGCAGATGACGACGCAGGCGCTCACCGTCTACCCGGACGAGGACCGCATGGAAACCGACCAGCCGGTGCAGATCGTGCAGGGCGGCGCCACGGCGACCGGCGCCGGCATGAAGGCGAACAACGCCACGCGCCAGGTGTCGCTGAATGGACGCGGCCGGATTGTGTATCCGCCGCCGCAAACTAAATAGTGAATGGACAGACGATGAAAAAACTCCTGATTTCGGCGCTGCTGCTGTGCGCGGCCGGACTGGTGCAGGCCGAGAAGGCCGACTCCACCAAGCCCACGCTGATCGACTATGACAACGCGGACGTCGACGACGTCAAGCAGATCAGCACCTTCACCGGCAATGTGGTGCTCACGCGCGGCACCTTGCTGATGAAGGCGGCCAAGGCGGTGGTGACCAAGGATCCGGAAGGCTACCAGTATGTCACCTTGACCAGCGCCGGCGGCAAGCCCACCACCTTCCGCCAGAAACGCGACGGCGAAGGCGACCAGTGGATGGAAGGCGAAGCCGAACGCATCGAGTACGACGGCAAGAACGAACTGGTGAAGCTGTTCTCGCGCGCCAAGGTGCGCCGCCTGGAAGGCAGCAAGCCGAGCGACGAGGTGGCCGGCGAATTCATTTCCTACGACAGCCGTCGCGAGCAGTTCAGCGTGCGCAACACCGTCAGCGGCGAAGGCAAGACCGGCGGCGGGCGCGGCACCATGGTGATCCAGCCGTCCACGCCCAAGCCAGCCGCCCCGGCCGTGCCGGCGCAGCAGCCGCCGGCGGGGAAATAACGATGGCTGAAGCAATCCCAAGCTGCACCAGCACCCTGGTGGTGCGCGGCCTGCAGAAAAGCTACGGCAAGCGCCAGGTGGTGCACGACGTGTCGCTGCAGGTGGAATGCGGCGAAGTGGTGGGCCTGCTGGGCCCGAACGGCGCCGGCAAGACCACCTCCTTCTACATGATCGTCGGCCTGGTGCCGTCGGACGCGGGCAGCATCGATATCGCCGGCGTGGACGTGTCGAGCATGCCGATCCACCAGCGCGCCACGCTCGGCTTGTCCTACCTGCCGCAGGAAGCGTCGGTGTTCCGCAAGCTGACGGTGGAGGACAACATCCGCGCCGTGCTGGAGATCCAGCGCGTAAACGGCAAGGCACTGAGCAAGGCCGAGATCGACGAGCGCCTGGACCGCCTGCTGGCCGACCTGCAAATCGAGAAACTGCGCGAGAACCAGGCGCTGTCGCTGTCGGGCGGCGAGCGCAGGCGCGTGGAAATCGCGCGCGCGCTGGCCACCAACCCGCGCTTCGTGCTGCTCGACGAACCGTTTGCCGGCGTCGATCCGATCGCCGTGATCGAGATCCAGCGCATCGTGCGCTTCCTCAAGGAGCGCGGCATCGGCGTGCTGATCACCGACCACAACGTGCGCGAGACGCTGGGCATCTGCGACCGCGCCTACATCATCAACCAGGGCAGCGTGCTGGCGTCCGGCCGTCCGGACGATATCATCGCCGACGAATCGGTGCGGCGCGTCTACCTCGGCGAACACTTCCGCATGTAAGCCCGCCATGAAACAGTCACTGCAACTCCGCACCTCTCAGCACCTGGCGCTGACGCCGCAACTGCAGCAGTCGATTCGACTGCTGCAGCTGTCCACGCTGGAGCTGCACCAGGAACTGGAGCAGTTGCTCGGCGAGAACCCCTTGCTGGAACGGCTGGACGACCCGCTGGACCGCTCGCTGCGGCTGCTGGGCGACGGCGCCATCAACCCGACCCAGTCCACCGGCGCGGACGCCTCGCCGGCCGAAGTGGGCGCACCGGCGCAGGACAGCGCACCGGCCGGCGAGGGCGATCCCTTCGAGGGCGCCAGCGGCGACGGCGACAGCGCCAGCGGCGCCGAGGCCGATACCGACTGGAGCGACGCCGGCCGCAGCAAGGCGCCGGACGACGAGGACTCGCGCCCGCAGCTCGAAGCGAGCCACTGCACCCTGCGCGAGCACCTGATGGAGCAGATGCGCGTGACCGTGCAGCAGCCGCGCGACCGCGTGCTGATGGAACTGATCATCGATGCGCTGGACGAAAACGGCTACCTCGAAGAGCCGCTGGAGGAAATCCATGCGCGCCTGCCGGAAGAGGCGGACGTGGAGCTCGAGGAACTGCAGACGGCGCTCACGCTGCTGCAAAGTTTCGACCCTATCGGCGTGGGCGCGCGCAGCGCGTCCGAGTGCCTGGCGCTGCAGATCAAGCGCATGCCCGGGGTGCCGCTGGTGACGCGCCGCATGGCCATCTGCATCGTGGAAAAGCACCTGGCCTGGTTCGCGCAGCGCGAATTCAACAAGCTGAAAAAAGCCCTCGACTGCGACGACGAAGACCTGCGCGAAGCGCAGGCGGTGATCCGCCAGTGCAATCCGCATCCGGGCGCCGAGTTCGCCTCCGACGTATCCGACTACGTGGTGCCGGACGTGATCGTGAAGAAGGCGCGCAACGGCTGGCAGGTCACGTTGAACAACGACGTGATGCCGCGCCTGCGCGTGAACGCGCTGTACGCCAACATGCTCAAGCAGGGCAAGGGCGAGTCGGCCATGGGCGCGCAGCTGCAGGAAGCCAAGTGGCTGATCAAGAATATGCGCCAGCGTTTCGACACCATTTTGCGCGTGGCGCAGGCGATAGTAGAAAGACAAAAGAACTTTTTCAGCCATGGCGCCGTTGCCATGAGACCCCTTGTGTTGCGTGAAATTGCTGATACACTGGGACTACACGAGAGCACTATTTCTCGCGTAACAACTCAGAAATACATGCTGACTCCGCATGGGATGTTTGAGTTGAAATATTTCTTTGGCAGTCACGTCGCCACCGAAGCAGGAGGAGAAGCATCCTCGACGGCGATACGGGCGCTGATTGTGCAATTGACAGGAGCTGAAGACCCGAAAAATCCTTTATCCGACAGTAAGATTGCGGACATGCTGGGTGAACAGGGCATGGTAATTGCGCGACGGACTGTTGCCAAATATCGCGAAGCCTTGAAAATCCCTCCGGTAAGTCTGCGTAAAGCTTTGTAGTTTTACTTGGGTTCCCCTGCGCGCCAAAAACACCAAAGCGTACGAACCCTTATCTTTAGGAGTGTGTATGAATCTCACCATCAGTGGACATCATCTCGAAGTGACCCCCGCCATCCGTGAATACGTGCAGAACAAGCTGGAACGGGTCAAGCGCCATTTCGATCAAGTTATTGATATTGCTGTCATCCTGACTGTAGATAACCTCACCGAGAAAGACAAAAGGCAGAAGGCCGAGATCAACCTGCGAATGTCCGGCAAGACTGTGTACGTGGAAAGCCTGTCGCAAGACCTGTATGCTGCCATCGATACGCTGATCGACAAACTGGACCGCCAAGTGATGAAGTACAAAGCCAAGGTGCAGGAGCATGGCCACGACGCCATCAAGCACCTCCCGGACACGTACGAACCTGCCCCGACCGCATAACGGGTCACCGGCACTCCCAACAAAGGGCGCATCTGGCGCCCTTTTTTGCGGCCGCGCTAAAATGGGGCTCTAACAATTCCAGAGACATCCAGCATGAGCGAGCACGTCCTTACCCAGGTTGCCAACGGCACCGGCTTCATCACCCTCGACCGCCCCAAGGCGCTCAATTCCCTGTCCCTCGATATGGTGCGCAGCCTGACCGCCGTGCTGCTGGACTGGCGCGGCGACAGCAGCGTCGCCGCCGTGGTGATCCGCAGCAGCAGCGCAAAGGCCCTGTGCGCCGGCGGCGACATCCGCTTCTTCCACGAGGTGGGCAACGCCACGCCGCAGGGCGGCAGCGCGCTGCTGGAGGACTTCTTCACCGAGGAGTACGCGCTCAACCACCTGATCCACTATTACCCTAAACCGTATATCGCGTTAATGGACGGCGTGGTGATGGGCGGCGGCATGGGCATTGCGCAGGGCGGTCCGGGCTGCCGCGTGCGCATCGTCACGGACCGCACGAAGATGGCCATGCCGGAAGTGAATATCGGCCTGTTCCCGGACGTGGGCGGCAGCCATTTCCTGTCGCGCGCGCCGGGCAGCCTGGGGCGCTACCTGGGCCTGACCGGGCTGACCGTGGGCGCGGCCGACGCGCTGTACGTGGGCCTGGCGGACCATTATGTGCCGGCCGATGCCTGGGACGCGCTGCGCGACCTGCTGGAGGCGGTGCCGGGCGCCGAACTGCCGCAAGCAATCGATGCTTTCGCGGCGCCGTTCCATGCCGGCGCCGGCGTGCTGGAAGCTGAGCGTGCCACCATCGAGCGGCACTTCGCGGCCGGCAGCGTGGCGGCCATCATGGCTTCGCTGGCGGCCGACGATGGCGTGTTCGCGCAGGCGGCGCTCAAAGCCATGCAAAGCCGTTCGCCGCTGATGATGTGCGTGACGCTGGAACTATTGAACCGCGGCGCGGCGCTGGACGTGGCGGACTGCCTGCGCATGGAGCGCAACCTGGTGCGGCGCAATTTCGAACATGGCGAAGTGCTGGAAGGCGTGCGCGCGCTGGTGATCGACAAGGACAACGCGCCCAAGTGGTCGCCCGCAACGGTGGCGCAAGTAACGCCCGGGATGGTGGCAGGATTCTTCGCACCGCCGTGGCCGGCGCACGCGCATCCGCTGCGCCACCTGTGATGGCACGCGGTCTGCGCAGGGCGGGGTAGCGAAGCGTAACCCGCCGTTACGACTGTTCCCGATGGCGCAAGACAACTTGCTCCGTCGGGTGGAAGTGCCGGGCCAGGCGTTCGGCCATGTACACCGAGCGGTGCTGGCCGCCGGTGCAGCCCACCGCCACCGTCAGGTAGCTGCGGTTGTCGGTCTTGAACGACGGCAGCCATTTGCTGACGAAATCGCGGATGTCCTTGAACATCTCCTCCGCGCTGGGCTGCGCGTCCAGGAAGGCGATCACCGGCGCGTCGCGTCCCGTCATCGGGCGCAGGGCCAGGTCGTAATAGGGATTGGGAATGGCCCGCACGTCGAACACGAAGTCCGCGTCCAGCGGCACCCCCACCTTGAAGGCGAACGATTCGAAGAACAGCGTCAGCGGCGCATTCTCGCTTTGTACCAGGTCCTTGATCCAGGCGCGCAGCTTGTTGGCGCTCAGCTCCGAGGTGTCGATCACGTGGCCGAGCTGCTCGATGGCCGACAGCCGCTCGCGCTCTTCGGAAATGCACTCGATCAGGGTGCGGCGCGCGGCCGGATTCTGGCCCGGCTTCAGCTCGTGCGACAGCGGATGGCTGCGGCGCGTTTCCGAGAAGCGCGCCACCAGCGAATGGGTATTCGCCGTCAGGTACATGATCTTGACGTCGTGGCCCTGCTGGCGCAAGGCCTGCACGGCGTCCGGCAGGTTGACCAGCGACTCGGCGCTGCGCGCGTCGACCGCCACGGCCAGCGCCTGCGTGCCTTCGTCGGTCAGCTGCGACACCAGTTGCGACAGCAAGGCCGGCGGCAAATTGTCCACGCAATAATAGCCCGTGTCCTCAAGGACATTCAGGGCGACGGATTTTCCGGAGCCGGATATACCGGTGATGAGAACGATACGCATAGCTAAAGATAATACATCAAGACTACGCGATAGGTGCGCTGGCGAACAAATCCCCGCGCGAGTGCTGCGCCTGCGGAACGGATGGACCGTGCAAGGTCCAGCTCCTAGTCGCCACTCATGGCTTGCCGTTGCCGCTCCATGAACTCCTGCAGCGTATCGATGCCGCGCAGTTGCAGGATGGTGTTGCGCACGGCCGCTTCCAGCAGCACCGCGATGTTGCGGCCGGCCGCCACCGGGATCACCACCTTGCGGATCGGCAGGCCCAGCACGTCCTCGGTGGGGAACTGGAACGGCAGCCGCTCCACTTCCTCCTCCAGCGCCGAACGCCGCACCAGGTGCACGATCAGCTTCAGGCGCATCTTGCGGCGCACCGCCGTCTCGCCGAAGATGGCCTTGATGTCCAGCAGTCCCAGCCCGCGCACTTCCAGCAGGTTTTGCAGCAGGGCAGGGCAGCGGCCCTCTATCATATTGGGCGCAATGCGCGCGAACTCCACCGCATCGTCGGCCACCAGGCCGTGCGAGCGCGAAATCAGCTCCAGCCCCAGCTCCGACTTGCCCAGGCCCGAATCGCCGGTAATCAGCACGCCCACGCCCAGCACGTCCATGAACACGCCGTGCATGATGATGCGCTGCGCCAGCTTTTTCGACAGGTACACGCGCAAGAAGTCAATCACCTGCGCCGCCGGCAGCGGCGTGGAAAACAGCGGGATGTTCTTTTCGTCGCAGATGGCGAGGATATCGGGTGGCGTTTCCAGCCCTTGCGCGATGATCAGCGCGGGCGGCCCGCCAGCGATGAGCTCGCTGATGACGTGCGCGCGCGTGAGCGACTTGAGGCGCTGGTAGTAATTGATTTCCTGGTGCCCGAACACCTGGATGCGGCCCGGGTGGATGGTGTTCAAGTGGCCGACCTGGTCGGCCGCCGAGGCCACATCGCCCGAAATCAGGCGCTCGCCGCCGGGAAAGCCGGCGAACCAGCCGAGCTGCAACGTTTCACGATTATCGTCGTACAGGCGTTGTATCGTCAGGGGCGTTTGCAGCATGGCATCTCAGTTCAGGAATGGCGGATGCCCTAGTTTAACTGCTTTTAGCGTGCTCTAGCCTGCAGCTTGCAAGCTAGGCTGCCAATTGACGATGCGGCTGTGTACCGATTGCGGGTCCGGGTCGGTGGCCAGCGCGTTGCGGAAGCCGTCGTCCGAGAACATTTCTGCAATCTCCGACAGGATTTCCAGGTGCTGCTGCGTCACATGGTCCGGGATCAACAGGAAGAACAGCAGGCTGACCGGCTTGCCATCCGGCGATTCGAACGGGATAGGCTCGGCCAGGCGCACGAACGCCGCCAGCGGCGACTTCAGGCTCTTCATGCCCTTGATGCGCCCGTGCGGCACGGCGACGCCGTGGCCCAGGCCGGTGGAGCCCAGGCGCTCGCGCGCGAACAGGTTGTCCGACACGGTGGAGCGGGCGATGCCGCAGTTGTTCTCAAAAATCAGGCCGGCTTGCTCGAAAGCGCGCTTCTTGCTGGAAACCTCCAGATCGAGCTGGACGTTTTCGAGGGATAGGATTTTGCTCAGGTTGTTCATAACGCGACGTGGAATGGTGCAGCGCACAAATGGGGCTTGCGAGCAGAATTATAGGCTTGTTTTTTTGCCGTGTAACTTGAATTCGCTTGCGCCATGGCTGGCTCCGCAATCCGCCGCAGTCCGCTGGGGGCAGGCCGTAGCGTTGTTAAATAAGCACTGGCAGAGATATTAGCTATTTCCGCGTCAAATACAAGACAAATGCCAGTTTTTTGTCAGGGACCAGGCGGATTCACCGATTTTTGAATGTCTTTTTCCAGCATCGGCTGCAGCTTTGAAAACCGCAACCTTTATTGATTCATTGTAAGACAAATTCGCCCCGCGTGTAACCCAATTCGACCGGGCGCGCAGACCTTACTGCCGGGCATTGCGCAGGTTGGACGGCTTGATGCCGGTGCTATAGTTGGCGCGCCAGGGATTGATGTCCAGGCCGCCGCGCCGCGTATACCGTGCATATACGGCCAACTGGGTCGGTTTGCAATGGCGCAGGATGTCGGTAAAGATGCGTTCCACGCATTGCTCGTGGAATTCGTTGTGCTCGCGGAAACCGATGAGGTAGCGCAGCAGGCTTTCCTGGTCGATTTGCGGCCCGGCGTAGCTGATCTGCACGCTGCCCCAGTCCGGCTGGCCGGTGACCAGGCAGTTCGATTTGAGCAGGTGGGAAATGAATACTTCCTCCACCGGCAAGTCGTCGAAGTTGGCCTTCAGTACTTGCGGCTGCGGCGCGTAGTTGTCCACGTCGATGTCCAGGCGGTCCAGCAGCAGGCCTTCCAGCTCGCCCATTTCCAGCTTGGCGAAATCTTCCTGCAAGGTGATGACCACGTGCACGCTGGCGCCGGCCGCGGCCGACAGGTCCTGCACCATCAAGGAACGCAGTGCTTCCTCGTTGGCCAGGCGGGTCTGGTTGAAGGAGTTCAGGTAGAGCTTGAAGGACTTCGATTCGATGATGTTGGGCGAATCGGCCGGGAAGGTGATCTTGGCCACGGCCACCTGCGGCTTGCCGCGCATGTTCAGCCACGACAGTTCGTAGGCGTTCCAGATGTCCACGCCGAAGAAGGGCAGCGTGCCCTGCAGGCCCAGTTCATCGCGTTTGCCCTGGCGCGGGATGGGGAACAGCAGTTCCGGCGCGTAATCGGTGCGGTAGGCGGAGTTTTTGCCCAGCGGGGACAGGTCGGCGGTATTGGTCATGATGGCAATGATGAAGGTGAGGCGGAGCGCGAAGCGTGCATGGTAGCGCAAATGCGGCGCGGCGGCAGCAGCGCGCAGAGATGGCCGATATGGCATTGCGCCTGCACTGGCGCTGGGCGCCGTCCTACAGGTCGCTATCGGCGCGTCCTATGGGCGGACGCGGCAAGGCGGCTTACAGTCATGGCCAACAACACCAACTACAGGAGCACCGCATGAAACACAAAATCAACGCACTGATCTGCGCGTCCGCCATTGCGGCGTTCACCATCGCCGGCTGCAAGGACCGCGAACCGGATGTGCCTTCGCCCACCGTGGCGGCGGATGCGCGCATGGCGCCGGCCACGCCGGCGCCACCTCCGGTTTCTTCCGCGCTGCCGGGCGCGCCGGTGGATGCCAGCGGCGCTTCAGGCACGGCCGGCAGCGCGGGCTCGGGCTCCGAAACCGTGACCGACAAGGCGCCCGCGACACCCAGCGGCCAGACCGCCGGCACCGGCAGCGGCAACGTCGGCAACCGGGGCAAACCGCACAACTATGACCGCTGAACAGTGAGCCTGGTTGCCGAGCCGGGATGTTGAGCGTGGCGCTAGCCCAGGAACAGCTTGTAGACCGGGTTCTGCGACTCGTCCCAGTAACGGTAGCCAAGCTTGGCCAGGAACTGGGTGAACTCGTCCATCTCGTCCGGCGGCACCTGCAGGCCGATCAGGATGCGGCCCACGTCGCCGCCTTGCGAGCGGTAGTGGCACAGCGAGATGTTCCAGTTCGGCGCCATCGAATCGAGGAAGCGCATCAGCGCGCCCGGACGCTCGGGGAACTCGAAGCGGTACAGCAGCTCGTCCTTGGCCAGGGCGCTCTTGCCGCCCACCAGGTGGCGCAAGTGCGACTTGGCCAGTTCATCGTGCGTCAGGTCCAGCGTCTTGAAGTCGGCTGCCTCGAAGCTGCGCGCCACCGTGCCCGATTCGCCCCGGTCCGACACCTGCACGCCGACGAACACGTGCGCTTCCTTCTCGTCGCTGATGCGGTAGTTGAACTCGGTCACATTGCGCGGACCGACCAGCGCGCAGAAGCGCTTGAAGCTGCCGCGCTGCTCCGGCAGGGTCACCGCGAACACCGCCTCGCGCGACTCGCCCAGCTCGGCGCGTTCGGCCACGAAGCGCAGCCGGTCGAAGTTCATGTTGGCGCCGCTGGCGATGGTGATCAGGGTTTCGTTCTGGACCGGGTCCCTGGTCAGCGCCGCGCGTTCCACGTAAGCCTTGGCGCCGGCAATGGCCAGCGCGCCGGACGGCTCCAGGATGCTGCGCGTGTCGGTGAACACGTCCTTGATGGCCGCGCACACCGCGTCGGTGTCGACGATGACGATGTCGTCCACGTACAGCTGCGCCAGGCGGAAGGTTTCCTCGCCCACCAGGCGCACCGCGGTGCCGTCGGCGAACAGGCCCACGTCGGCCAGGGTCACGCGCTCGCCCGCCTTCAGGCTCTTGCCCATGGCGTCCGAGTCGAAGGTGTGCACGCCGATGATCTTGATGTCCGGCCGCACCTGCTTGACATAGGCCGCCACGCCGGCCAGCAGCCCGCCGCCGCCGATGGGCACGAAGATGGCGTGGATCGGGCCGGCGTGCTGGCGCAGGATCTCCATGCCGATGGTGCCCTGGCCGGCGATCACGTCCGGGTCGTCGAAGGGATGGACGAAGGTCAGGTTCTGTTCTTTTTCCAGCGTCAGCGCGTGGTTGTAGGCGTCCGTGTACGACTCGCCGTGCAGGATCACTTCCACGCCGGGACCGCCGCGCGTGCGCACCGCGTCGACCTTCACCTGGGGCGTGGTGGTCGGCATCACGATCACGGCGCGGCAGCCCATCTTGTTGGCCGAGAAGGCCAGGCCCTGGGCGTGGTTGCCGGCCGAGGCGCAGATCACGCCGCGCTTCAGCTGGCCGTCGCTCAGGTGCGCCATCTTGTTGTACGCGCCCCGAATCTTGAAACTGAACACGTCCTGCATGTCTTCGCGCTTGAAATAAATCCGGTTCTGGTAGCGCTGCGACAGGGTCGGCGCCAGCTCAAGCGGCGTTTCGTGGGCCACGTCGTAGACGCGGGCGGTCAGGATTTTCTTCAGGTAGTCGATAGTCATAGTCTGCATGGTTTAGTCTGGGACGGTGCCCTGGTGCGTAGTGCAAGGACATGCTTTTCAACGGCGGGTAACCGGGAAGGGGCGGGCGCTAAACGGCGTACTGTTGTGTAGTACCTCACGCGCCATGCCGACTCATTATAATGGCAAGATGATTGAATCCACCATCCAGTGGCTGCTGGAGCAGCTGTCCGCACCGGAAGTCGGCCTGACTTCGGTCTTCTTCGTCAGCTTTGTTTCCGCCACCCTGGTGCCCATGGGCTCCGAGCCCATGGTGTTTGCCACCATCAAGGCCAACCCCGAACTGTTCTGGCCCGCCATTGCCGTGGCCACCCTGGGCAATACGCTGGGCGGCGCGGTCGACTACTGGATCGGCTACCGCGCCAAGGTGGCCTTTGCCAAGGAACGCGAAAGCCGCTGGTTCCGCTGGCTGGCCCGCTATGGCGCCAAGACCATGCTGCTGTCCTGGGTGCCCGGCATCGGCGATCCGCTGTGCACGCTGGGCGGCTGGCTCAAGCTGCCGTTCTGGCCGGCCATCGGCTATATGGCCATAGGCAAGTGCGCGCGCTACCTCACCATGACCACCCTGTTGCTGTATGTGCCGGACGGCGTGTGGAAAACCATTGCCACTGCGCTGGGCGGATGAATTTGGCTTAGGCGCCTTTTCATCGCACAAAAAATGGTAAAAACGCGTTGAATGGCAGGAAATTGTTTGGAAAAGGCCATTTTTCGAATTTTTGTCGGCTGTTTGACGTTTGCGTAACCCTTTGCGGCCTAAGGCTGTTGGGGCGTGGTGCAGCGCAATAAGATAGAATGTCCTTCCTTAGGGTCAGTCCGCAGCACATCCAACATGAACGCCCCAGCACAAATCCAAGCTCTCCTCGCCGAAACGCCAAACGGTCCCGCAGCCACGCGCCTGCGCGAAATCCCCTATAACTACACGTCGTTTTCCGATCGCGAGATCGTCATCCGGCTGCTGGGAGAGGACTCTTGGCGCGTGCTCGACGAACTGCGCAGCGCGCGCCAGACCGGCCGCTCGGCGCGCATGCTGTACGAGGTGCTGGGCGATATCTGGGCCGTGCGCCGCAATCCCTATCTGCAGGACGACCTGCTGGATAACCCGAAGCGGCGCCAGGAACTGATCGACGCGCTGCATCACCGTCTGGCCGAAGTGGACAAACGCCGCGTCTCCGTGGACGGCGCCGAAGCCGACCAGACCCGCAGCCGCAACGTGGAACAGCTGCTGAAGGCAGCCAGCGGCGCCGTGGAAGCGTTCGGCGAGGAATTCCGCCAGACCTACGACCTGCGCAAGCGCACCACCAAGGTGCTGGGCCGCTACACCGAGAAGCACAACATCTGCTTCGACGGCATGAAGCGCATCTCGCACGTGACCGACGCCACCGACTGGCGCGTCGAATACCCGTTCGTGGTGCTGACGCCGGATACCGAAGACGAGATGGCCGGCCTGGTGAAAGGCTGCATCGAGCTGGGGCTGACCATCATCCCGCGCGGCGGCGGCACCGGCTACACCGGCGGCGCCATTCCGCTCACGCCGCTGTCGGCAGTCATCAATACCGAAAAGCTGCTCGACCTGGGCAAGGTCGAGATGAAGGTGCTGCCCGGCCTGGACAAGGAATACGCCACCATCTACTCGGGCGCCGGCGTCATCACCAACAAAGTGTCCGAAGCGGCCGAGAAGGCCGGCTTCGTGTTCGCGGTGGACCCGACCTCGGCGCACGCCTCCTGCATCGGCGGCAATATCGCCATGAACGCGGGCGGCAAGAAAGCCGTGCTGTGGGGCACCGCGCTGGACAACCTGGCCTCGTGGAAGATGGTCGACCCGAACGGCGACTGGCTGGAAGTCACGCGCCTGGACCACAACCTGTCCAAGATCCACGACACGCCGCTGGCGCGCTTCAAGCTGGAATGGACCCACCCGAACGCGCGCGGCGAGTCGAAAGGCGAGCCGTTCAAGACCGAGATCCTGGAGATCGCCGGCCGCGTATTCCGCAAGGAAGGCCTGGGCAAGGATGTGACCGACAAATTCCTGGCCGGCCTGCCGGGCATCCAGAAAGAGGGCTGCGACGGCTTGATCACGTCGGCGCGCTGGATCCTGCACAAGATGCCCAAGCACACCCGCACCGTGTGCCTGGAGTTCTTCGGCCAGGCGCGCGACGCGATTCCGTCCATCGTTGAAATCAAGGACTACCTGGACGGCCTGCCGGCCACCGGCGAAAAATTCGCCACGCTGCGCCTGGCCGGCTTGGAACACCTGGACGAGCGCTACCTGCGCGCGGTGGGCTACGCCACCAAATCGAAGCGCGGCGTGCTGCCGAAGATGGCGCTGTTCGGCGACATCGTCGGCGACGACGAGGACGCGGTGGCGATTGCCGCCTCGGAAGTGGTGCGCCTGGCCAACACCCGCGTGGGCGAAGGCTTCGTGGCCGTGAGCCCGGAAGCGCGCAAGAAATTCTGGCTGGACCGCGCCCGCACCGCCGCCATCGCCAAGCACACCAACGCCTTCAAGATCAATGAAGACGTGGTGATCCCGCTGAACCGCATGGGCGAGTACACCGACGGCATCGAGCGCATCAACGTCGAGCTGTCGATCACCAACAAGCTGGAACTGGCGGGCGAACTGCGCGCCTTCTTCGAGGCTGGCAATCTGCCGGTAGGGAAAAGCGACGACGCCTCCGACGACAAGGTGGGCGACGCCGAAATGCTGGGCGACCGCGCACAGCAGGCGCTGGCCCTGCTGGAGCAGGTGCAGCAGCGCTGGACCTTCACGCAGGACAATCTGGACCAGCCGCTGGCCGCCGTGCGCGAGCAACTGCGCGCACTGGGCCTGGGCGCGCTGGACGCGGCCTTCGACGAGCGCCTGGTGCGCCAGCCGGACGCCACCCTGTTCGACGTGGTGCAGGACCGCACCGTGCGCGTGAGCTGGAAGCAGGAAATCCGCGCCGTGCTGCGCCAGATCTTCAACGGCGCCGCCTTCAAGCTGATCCTGGACGAAGCGGCCGCCATCCACAAGCGCGTGCTGCGCGGGCGCGTGTTCGTGGCGCTGCACATGCACGCCGGCGACGGCAACGTGCACACCAACCTGCCGGTGAACTCGGACCATTACGAGATGCTGCAGCTGGCGCACAAGGCCGTGGCGCGCATCATGAAGCTGGCCCGTTCGCTGAACGGCGTAATTTCAGGCGAGCACGGCATCGGCATCACCAAGCTGGAGTTCCTGACCGAAGACGAAATCGTCAACTTCCGCGAGTACAAGCTGCGGGTGGATCCGGAAGGCCGCTTCAACAAGGGCAAGCTGCTCAACCTGCCGGGCATGGACGCCGACTTGTCGAACGCCTATACCCCGTCCTTCGGGCTGATGGGCCACGAATCGCTGATCATGCAGCAAAGCGACATCGGCGAAATCGCCAACAGCGTCAAGGACTGCCTGCGCTGCGGCAAATGCAAACCGGTGTGCTCGACCCACGTGCCGCGCGCCAACCTGCTGTACTCGCCGCGCGACAAGATCCTGGCGACGTCCTCGCTGATCGAAGCTTTCCTGTACGAAGAGCAGACCCGGCGCGGCATCTCCATCAAGCACTGGGAAGAATTCGAAGACGTGGCCGACCACTGCACGGTATGCCATAAATGCGTCACGCCCTGTCCGGTCAACATCGACTTCGGCGACGTGTCGATGAACATGCGCAACCTGCTGCGCAAGATGGACAAGCGCAGCTTCAATCCCGGCAAGGCGGCGGCCATGTTCTTCCTGAACGCCACCGACCCGACCACCATCAATACGGTGCGCCAGGGCATGGTAGGCGTGGCCTACAAGGCACAGCGGCTGGGCAACGATGTGCTGAAGAAGTTCGCCAAGAGCCAGACCAAGGCGCCGCCGCCGACCGTCGGCAAGCCGCCGATCAAAGAGCAGGTGATCCACTTCATCAACAAGAAGATGCCGGGCAACCTGCCGAAGAAGACCGCGCGCGCGCTGCTCGACATCGAAGACAACAAGATGATCCCCATCATCCGCGACCCGAAGAAAACCACGGCCGACACCGAAGCCGTGTTCTACTTCCCGGGCTGCGGTTCGGAGCGCCTGTTCTCGCAAGTGGGCCTGGCCACGCAGGCCATGCTGTGGGAAGTGGGGGTGCAGACCGTGCTGCCGCCTGGCTACCTGTGCTGCGGCTACCCGCAGCGCGGCGCCGGCGACTTCGACAAGGCCGACAAGATGGTGACGGACAACCGCGTGCTGTTCCATCGCATGGCCAACACCCTGAACTACCTGGACATCAAGACCGTGGTGGTATCGTGCGGCACCTGCTACGACCAGCTGGCGTCCTACGAGTTCGAGAAGATCTTCCCGGGCTGCCGCATCATGGACATCCATGAGTACCTGCTGGAGAAGAACGTCAAGCTGGAAAGCGTGACCGGCACCCGTTACATGTACCACGATCCTTGCCACTCGCCGATGAAGATGCAGGACCCGCTGAAAACGGTGAATTCGCTGATCACCACCGTGGACGCCACCAAGATCGAGAAGAACGACCGCTGCTGCGGCGACTCCGGCACCCTGATGGCGGCGCGTCCGGACATTTCGACCCAGGTGCGCTTCCGCAAGGAAGAGGAAATGGTCAAGGGCGCCGACAAGCTGCGCGCCGACGGCTTCACCGGCGAGGTGAAGGTGCTGACCAGCTGCCCGGCCTGTCTGGGCGGCGTATCGCGCTACAGCGAAGACGCGGGCACCACGGCCGACTACATTGTGGTGGAAATCGCCAAGCACCTGCTGGGCGAGAACTGGATGCCGGACTACGTGGCCAAGGCCAACAACGGCGGCATCGAGCGGGTGCTGGTATGACGCAGGCGGCGCGCCCCTGCGACTTGTGCACGCTGCTGGCCGCGCCGTCCGACGCGCTGGTCTGGCATGACGACAAGCTCAGCGTGGTGCTGGTGAACGAGGCCAGTTATCCTGGCTTCGTACGCGTGGTGTGGAACCGGCACGTCAAGGAAATGACGGATTTGGCGCCGGCCGACCGCATGCACGTGATGAACGCCGTGTGGCAGGTGGAGGCGGCGGTGCGCGAGGTGATGGCGCCGGAAAAGGTCAACCTGGCCAGTTTCGGCAACATGACGCCGCATGTGCACTGGCACGTGATCCCGCGCTACACGGACGACGTGCACTTCCCGAACCCCACCTGGGGCGAGGCGCAGCGCGCGCCGGATCCGGCCGCGCTGGCCGCGCGCAGCGCGTTGCTGGTACAGTTACGTGCATCCATCATCGCGAAACTGTCATCATGAAACAACCCACCGGCCTCACCGTCCAC